>CANHJA010000136.1 GCA_947460795.1 Bacteroidota bacterium
TAAATTAAGAAAATTGAGGGGCATTGAAAAATGCTCCTTTTTTTATCCCTCTATAATAAGTTTTCTGTTATTCATTTCTAGTTGATTAAATTAAAGCTTTATCTATCTTCATAATCAATTCAAGCAAAACAATTGCTCTATATTTGCGTAAATGAAATTTACAAAAGAAGACTTTATCGATTTTTTAAGAAAATATAAAATAGCGATTGGTTTTGGCATGCCGATGACTATTTTTTTCTTACTACAAGGGTTCTATTTACTGGATGAATATTCCTTAAATTCTATTACAAGGGTATTGTTTTCATCCATTGCAGCTGGAGCACTTTCAGGTTTTATTTATAATTTTATTATGAATTTGTTTAAACACTCCAAGTTTGTAAAAAAATCAACCACCATTTCGTTGAATGAAAACGAAATAATTCTTTTAGAAAAAGATGCGAATCATTTTAAAGGAATCGAATCGGTTGGCGGTAGAATGTTCGTTACCAACAATAGAATCATTTTTAAATCACATGCGTTGAATATTCAAAATCATGAAGTTTCATTTATGTGGAATGAAATTAAACAGGTTACTAGATATAAATCGCTAGGGTTTCTTAACAATGGCTTGGAACTGCATTTAAAAAACAATAAAGTTGAAAAATTTGTTGTTGAACATACGGAAGCCCTTTTTCTAGAAATCAATAAACACATTATTGCTTAATGACTATCAATCATTATTTTTCATCTGACCAACAATTTCTTTCTTTATTTTCAGAAAAAAATAAAAAGGCAAATCGCATACACTACACGCCCGTGGCTGTAGCTAAAAAAGCAGCCGAATTTTTGTGTGGTGGTGTGGGTCATAAAATTTTAGATATTGGCAGTGGCATTGGAAAATTTTGTTTGACTGCAGCCCACTACTACCCTGCATTTACATTTTATGGCATTGAACAACGAGACGATTTAATTGCAGCTACTTTGAAAGCAAATGAAACTCTTCAACTGAGCAATGTTTTTTTTGAACACAAGAATTTCGATAAAATTAAATTAAAAGACTACCATCATTTTTATTTTTTCAATTCTTTTCATGAAAACATAGAAGAAGATAAACTCGATTATAACGTTTCATTTTCTGAAAATTTATATCATTATTACAACGCAAATATTCATAAACAATTAAGCACGATGCCCAAGGGAACTCGCATTGCAACTTTTTTTACGTTGGAGGATATTATTCCTGCAACATATATTTTAATTGAATCTCATTTCGATGAAGGATTAAAATTTTATGAAAAAATCTAAGTCAAATTTGAAATAAAAAGATTTTACAACCTCTTGCTTTTATTTTATCAACTGATTTCAACCCCTTCATCTCAAATGATTTTTTTACATTTGCAAGATGAATAAAGTAGTGATTATTTTCTTATTGTTTATTTCAACACAAACATTTAGCCAAATAAAAATTTCTGGTATAGTAAAAGACAATAAAGGAGAATCCTTAATTGGGGTAAACATTTCGGTGAAAGGAAGTTATGACGGTGCCACCACAAATGCCAAAGGGGAATATAATTTTGAAACCGACGGCAAAGATTCAATTATTTTAAATGCTACCTACATTGGCTTTTTACCTCAAGAAAAAGTGATCAAAATAACGGGCAATTCCATCAATCAAAACTTTTTATTGAAAGAAAAAATAAATGATTTAAAAGCGGTCGTTATCTCTGCTGGTGCATTTGAAGCGAGTGACGAGAAAAAAGGCACGCAATTAAAAGCATTGGATATTGTGACTACAGCCGGCAGCAATGGCGATAGTTATGGCGCTTTAAAAACCTTACCAGGAACCCAACAAACCAATGACCGAGAAGGCTTATTTGTGAGAGGAGGAACAGGCAGCGAAACGCAAACGTTTATTGATGGCACTTGGGTAAAAAATGCATTCACGGCATCGGTTCCTGACTTAGGTGCTCGAGGCCGATTTAATCCATTCATTTTTAAAGGAACTGTTTTTAGTGCAGGAGGTTATTCTGCTTTGTATGGCCAGGCTTTGTCGTCTGCAGTTATTTTAGAAACCATTGATTTGCCCGAACGTTCTTCTGCCAATATCAATGCATCAAGCGTAGGCATTGGTGCCAGTGTTCAACAATTGGCCAAGAATAAAAAAAGTTCGTTTGGCATTGGATATAACTATACAAACCTATCTCCATATTTTAAAATCATCAAACAAAACATTACATATCAACAAGCTCCTTTGTCACATCAAATAGATGCCAATTTTAGATGCAAAACATCCAAAACCGGCATCTTCAAATTTTATGGTTATTACAATCAAACCGACATTAACATTAACAGAATTAATATTAGCAGTTTGGATTATGAAGATGCAAACAAAGAATACCAAGATGAATTTGGAGTAAAAAATAAAAATGCGTATGCGAATTTATCCTACAAAGAATATATCAATAAAACATGGAAATTGAATATTGGCTTAGCTTTCAGTAAAAACAAAGACCATATAATCACTCGAGTTTTAGATGCCAATCAACAAATTGTAAACGACAGTAATTTTTATTACAGCAAAGATGTAGTCATTGAAAATGAAAATTATCTGGCTACTTCTAAAATTGTTTTAGAAAAGAATTTAAACAATCTAAACTCTATTCGATTTGGGGGAGAGTATATTTATAACCAAGATGCATTTTTATATGCTACTCAAAATGCGCCCAATACTATTTCTACCAAAGAACATTATAAAGCGATATTTGCTGAAAGCGATATATACATCACCAATGATTTAGCAGGCAAAATTGGAATTCGTGCCGAGCACTCTTCTATCATTCAGCAATCAAATATTGCACCAAGAGCATCGGTTGCTTATAAATTAAAAAGAGCCGGCCAACTCTCGTTTGCATATGGTATGTTTTACCAAAAACCTGATCAACAATATTTATATCAAAGCAATCAACTCAACTATCAACGAGCGGATCATTATATTTTAAATTATCAATACCAGCCTAAAGACAGAATTATTAGAGTAGAAGCTTATTATAAAAAGTACCACCATTTATTGAAAACCATTCCATCTTTCAATAACAATGGAAAAGGCTATGCAAAAGGAATTGAATTATTTTACCGAGATAAAAAATCAATTAAAGGGTTAGATTTTTGGATATCCTATTCATACATTGATACAAAAAGAGATTTTATCAATTATACGAAAATGGTCCAACCTGATTTTGTAGCCAATCATGTTGCTTCATTGGTATTAAAAAAATTCTGGACAAAATACATGTTTGGAATTAACGGAACGTATACCTATTCATCTGGCAGGCCATATATCAATAGAAATGAGACCAATGTTTCTAATTTTATGCAAGACAAAACCATGGCTTATCACAACGTAAGCATTTCAGCAAACTATATCAAAACGATTCGAAAAGCATTCACGGTTTTTGTGCTCAGTATAAATAATCCATTTGGGTTTAAACAAGTTTATGGATATAATTATGCCACTAAAGATTTAAATAACAATGGCAATTATTACCGAAAAGAAATAACACCAGCTGCTCGTCAGTTTCTATTTTTGGGTATGTTTATGAGCTTTGGAATAGACAGAACCCAAGAAGCCATCGACAACAATTTATAAAAAGCATTGAACCCATTTTTTATTCAATGCTTTTATAATTCAGCTATTTTCATGATGCTAACTTATCATATATAGCGTCTATCAACACCGCCAATTTCCTGTCTTTATCTGTTACAATATTATTGGCATCGTGAGTAAAAAGGGCAATTTCTACTTGATTATACACATTGCTCCAATTGGGATGATGCCCTTGCTTCTCTGCTGCAAATGCAACTTGAGTCATAAATGCAAATGCCTCTACAAAATCAACAAATTGAAATTTTCTTTTTAATTGATTATTTTCTTCTATCCACATACGGTGTTTTTTTAATACTGAAAGGTATCACAAAATATATTTTTTAATTATATTTTTTTATTATTGAGTGTATAGAAAAAGTAAATTTCCTAAATACGCCTTTTTATTTTGCCCAAAGGACAGGTTATAAAAAAAAGGAAACAAATATGTTTCCTTTAATTTGTGCACGAGAGGAGATTCGAACTCCCAAGTCCTTGCGAACACTACCACCTCAAGGTAGCGCGTCTACCAGTTTCGCCACCCATGCATTTCTTTTAATGATTAATGGTAAATTATTAATGATTAATTTTTTTCAAAATTATACTAAAGACTAAACACTAACAACTAAAAATATTAATTTATCGTTTTAAAATAATTCTAAAGGTTGTGCCTTTGCCTAATTCTGATTTTTTAACGAAAATATCTCCATAATGATATTCAGACATAATGCGTTTCGCCAATGAAAGTCCTAAGCCCCAGCCTCGTTTTTTGGTTGAAAAACCGGGCTTAAAGACTTTTTTAATATTGCTTTGAGAAATTCCTTTTCCGGTATCGGTTACGTCAATAATGGTTTGTGTAATTTCATCTTGTATTTGAATTGTGATTGCACCTTTCCCATCCATGGCATCCAATGCATTTCGAATTAAATTTTCAATCACCCAATCAAACAAGGGGCCGCTGATGACCACCAAAATGTCTTCTTTATTTGAACTAATAGAAAAGGTTATGTTTTTAGAGGCCCGCTTTTGCATATAGCCTACAATTTCATACAATCGAGTTTGTAAAACTTCTTGATGCAATTGAGGGACGCTGCCAATTTTAGAAAAACGATCTGCGATTAATTTTAATCGTTCCACATCTTTTTGCATTTCTACTAGTGCAGGTTTTTCAATATCAGTATCTTTTAAATATTCTACCCAAGCTACTAATGAGGTTAAAGGAGTGCCTAATTGATGTGCTGTTTCTTTGCTCATGCCAACCCATACCCTATCTTGAATTTGTCGGTTATTGGATGTTATAAATGAAATTACAATGATTAAAAATAAAAAAAGAATGATCAATAAAATGTAAGGAAACATCCTTAATTGTTTCAACAATTCCGATTCGCCATAGTAAACATATTGTTTTTCGGTATCCGATATTTTAATACTTATTGGCGGATGCATTGCTTTCAATTCAGCCAATTTTTCTTTTAACAAATCACTGTTTTTTTTACCATCCTTGGTTGAAATGGTATCAATATTATTGATGTTTATGATATTGTCTCTGGAGTCAGTATTAATTAATGGAATGGTTTCATTTGAATTGATTAGTGTAAACGCAAGTGTTAAATCGCCACTGTTTTCTTTAGCTACAATTTCAAATGCTTGCTGCACAATTTCTACTTTTTTACGTTCTTCGTGGGCTAACTTTTTCGTTAAATTATTGGCATAGTATAAAGCAGTGAGTGCAATCAACACTGCAATAACTACTAATAAATTTTTCCAATTGAGGTATTTCTTAATCACGTTTAAAAAGTATAAATATATAAAAAAAACCGCCTATAAAGACGGTTTTTTTAAAACGTATATTTTATTAATTTATTGTATTCAATTATTGTTTAGAAAACTTAACAGAGCCTCTTGAAGTAGAATTTCCGATTGTCATAATATAAACACCGTTTGCTACAGCTGGCAATTGAATTGTATATTTATTTTTTCCAATGCTTGCTTGAATCGCTCCATTGTAAATTGTATTTCCTAAAACATCTATAATTCTTACCGCATAATTTGAGGTAGATTTAGAATCAATGGCAATAGTTAATACTCCATCATTTGCAGTTCCTAATACAGAAACATTCATATTTTCTAATTGAACAGAACTTGTGCTAACTGGACCGTCAGTGATAGTTACATCATCAATTGTCAATTCATCTGAAGGATTAGCAGCTGTTGCTGTGTATTTAAATGCAACATGGAAATTAGCTGCTTTATATGCCATTAATGACGCATTATTAAATGCATTCCAACCATTGGTATCAATTGCAGCAAAACCTGTTATAGTAATTGGAGTCCATGTTGCTGTAGTAACATCTCCTGTATAATTTGATGACACTAAAACAACTTTTGTAGTTGTTCCTGCAAATCTTTTCTTAGCCCAAAAACTCAACATTGGATTTGCCATTGCAGACACATTCATTGTTGGAGAAACTAACCAATCTGTATTGTCTGCTAACGTGATTCCACCATTCATAGAAACAGCATTGGCATCATTGTGTCCAAAAGTAGAACATCTCCAAGTTTGAGCATTTCCTAATTCTGATGTTTGTGTGAAAGAACCAAGAGCTGGCGCTAAACAACCTGTGAATGTTTCATTTAAAGAATTTACTGGAGGAGCTATTGGCGCTACTGTAGAGAA
>CANHJA010000137.1 GCA_947460795.1 Bacteroidota bacterium
AATGCTTACAATGCTTTGGTGAGTTGCAGTGAAATGGACAACGATTTAAAATTAAAAGAAATAGCGTTGTTTAATATTTCAAAATTAAGTTATGAAAACAAAGATGAATCGCTTGCTGAAAAACAATTGTCAAACTTTTTAAAACAATTTCCAGCTTCTGAATATTCAACTGAAGCGATGGAGTTGTTAACATATTTGCAAATTAAAAATAATCGATTTGATGATGCAATGATTGCCATGAATAAAATGAAATCCATTTCTACGTCCTTAATGAAATTGTATCAACGTGCTAATTACGCACGAGCAATACAAATGGTTTTGGATAATAATTTGGAAAAAGCATTGACTTACTTCGATGAGAGTAATCGATATAAATTAGACCCTATTATTGCAAGTTTAACTGCTTTTTGGCAAGCCGAAACATTGTATAGAATGGGGCGTTATGAAGCATCATTATCTTTTGCTGATTTTTTTATTAACAACACGAACGAGCAAGTTCTAAAAGATTATCAATCAAAAGCCCATTTATTGAAATCGTATATTTATTTGCATACTGATGACAAAGAAAATCTAAACAAAGAACTTGCACTTCTTGCTGATACCAATGCCTCTTCAACAGAAAAAATATTGGATTCAATAAAAGCTAATTTTATTCCAGAAAATAATTCGTTGGCAGAAAATGATTCTTATGTTTTGACCTACAATTTGCCTGAAGAAAAAACGAATTTTGTATATACTCCAATACCATTAAAGCCAATAGCACTCAACAAGGTTAGCACGACCGACAAAATGAATGATTATTATAAAATAGGCATTGGAAATGTATCTACTTATAATTTAGAAATAGGGTATAACTTAAGTAAAATTGCACAGATGCCTTTGTATGTAGATTATAGAAGCACTTCTTCATCAAGTGAGCGAATTAAATTTCAACGATTCAGCGAATCTCATTTAGGTGCAAAAACAGAAAAAAAAGTTGGCCGCTATTTAGTAAATGCACAAGTTGCTTTTGACAGAAATAAACAATTTTATTATGGGTATAACCATCAAAAATATGATTATACTAATGCAGATATAAAACAAATTTTTAGCAATATTGGTATTCATATTGAAGGAAAAGATATGTTGATTAAAAATAAAAATATCAACTATTTTCCTACAACCTATCTAGGATTTTATACGGATAAATTTGGAGCTTCAGAGTTGAATGCTACTGCAGATTTGCCAATATTTTTTGAGAAAAATAGCAACACCACCACATTTTCTATTGGAGGAAATTTGAATTTAAATTCCTATCGAGTAAAAAATAGAGAGTCACAAAATAATTCAATGTTTTTGCTAAAACCATCTTTCACAAAAAAATATAAAGATGCGATTATAAAAGTAGGACTCTATCCTGTGGTGGCACAAAAATTGCATTTCCTTCCAGACGTATCCTACGCTTACTCTATAGGAAAACATCGAGCACAAATAATCGTTGGTTTGCAATCTTGCATTCGCTTAAATACATTTAAAGAAATAACAACCCAAAATCCTTTTATTTTTAATTATTATCGTAATAAGCAATCAAAAAACACAGAACTCTATGCTGGGATTAGCGGCAATTATTTGAATAACATCAGTTACTCATCAAAAATAGGGATTGCTCAGTATAAAAATATGCCAGTTTTTATAAATGACACAGCATTTGATAATAAACAATTTAATGTTGCCTTTGAGCCCAATGCACTTGGACTAATTTTTGAAGGGTCAGCAAATTATACTTTTAATTCAAATTTTTTAGCAGGAGTTAATTTGTCATTTAAACCGATAATAAAAACGGAATTTGATCAAAAAATTTGGGGATATCAACCCTATACTTTTGATTTGTATGCGAAAGCTAAACCTATGAATGATGTAATTATAAAAGCGGCTATATTGTATCGTTCAGGTTCAAATTACATTGAAAAAAATAACACTGTAAAAACGTTATCTGGTGCAGTTGATTTTAATATAGGGGCTAATTATTTTATTAATAAAAAATGGAATGTATATTTAGATATTAATAATTTATTTAATAATAGATATGAACGTTGGTATGGCTATGAAAATTTTGGCACCAATATTCAATTGGGATTAATCAGAACCTTTAATTCAAAAATTAAATAATATAATTTTATTTTGGTTTTTTAGGCTTTACTTTTGCTTTACTTTTTTAATTTTATAACAAGCTACAAACATGGATATCGGAAAATATATTGGGAAATTTCTTATCAAAAACAAATATTGCAGTCTTTCTGGATTGGGTGTTTTTGAATTAAAAAAAGTTCCAGCGTATGAGCAAAAAGGAGAGATTGTCAATCCTGTGCATCAAGTTACTTTTACTCCTATAGGTAGTATTGACGATACTTTTGCATCTTTTATAGCCTCATTTGAAAATGTGAGCATCAGCAATGCAGCAAATAATATTAAAGAATATTGTAGAAACGCAAAAGAGGAAATAGAAATAAATGGCAAATTCGCTATTGAAAATTTAGGAAATTTAAGTTCTTCTAATGGTAAATTGGTATTTCATCAAAATGCCGATTTAAATTTAGGGCTAAGTCCAGTTTCTATAACCCCTATTGAAATTAAGCCAATTAATACTGAACCCCAAGAAAAAGTAAAAGAAGATTTCAGTTATCCACCAGCGAACACGACCTATTTGAGAAGTAAATCAAAAAATTGGACAAAGATTCTTGTTGCAATATTTATAACAGCCGCTATCGGAGTTGCAGGTTATTTTGGATATAGTTATTTTAAAACAGCTAATAATAAACCCATTGAAACAGAAACAATGCCTGTTCAATTAGATACTACTGCATCGCAAACAACGACAGATACAACTTCATTGTTAGACAACAACTCGGTACAACAGGATACTACTTCAACACAATCTCCTACAACTACTGATACTCTTGCAAAACCTATGGCAGTAGGAAAAGAATATAAAGTTCAAATTTTTACATTTGTTGATGAAGCAAAAGCAATTGCCAAAGTAAAAAAATTGAGTGGATATGGAAATAAAGCGTCTGTTATTAATTCAAACGGTCAATATGTGGTTGCTATAGTAGCATCTAATCCACAAAATGATACTACAAAATTAGTTGATTCTTTGCGTCTATTTTTCAACCCAAAAGGGCAAGTGCACATTATTAATTAATAATTGTGAAATGAGTGATTATTGTTGTACTCATGGTATAAATAACATCATTTATTCTTCAAAATAAACTCTTTTTACTCGTTGAGAAATACCAGTAAGAATTTCGTAAGGAATCGTGTCTGCCCATTTGGCAAGCTGCTCAACTGGCAATTCTTCTCCAAACACAACAACGATATCCCCTTCTTGAGCTTGTGGAACATCCGTAATATCCAACATGCACATATCCATGCATACATTGCCAACAATGGGCACTAAATGGCCATTTAAAAACATTTTACCCACTCCATTGCCCAGTCTTCTTGATATACCATCCGCATAGCCAACACTCACAGTGCCAATTATTGTGTCTCTATTGAGCACCCCTTTTCGATTGTAGCCGATTGTTTCCGTTGAGGGCACTTTTTTAATTTGAGAAATAATAGTTTTCATTCGGCTAACATTTTTTAGTTTATTTTTCATGGATTGACTTCCGTTAATACCATATAAACCCAATCCCAATCGAACCATGTCGAAATGCAAATCAGGATGACGAACAATACCCGATGAATTGCACAAATGCTTAATGAAAGGATAGCCTATTCCTTTTTGCAGTTGTTTACTCATTGTCAAAAAAAGTTGAGCCTGATGTTTTGTAAAATCATCAAGTCCTGGATCCTCACTTCCTGAAAGGTGTGAGAATACAGAAACAACTTTTACTTCCGGATGAATATTGAGTTGCTCAACTAAGTTTTTGATTTCTGCTTTTTCAAAACCTAAGCGGTGCATTCCGGTATCGATTTTGATGTGAATAGGAAAATTCAAAGTAGATGTTTCTTGCAGCTCTTCAATCATTTTTTGAAGAATTCTGAAATTATAGATTTCTGGTTCGAGATTCCATTCAATTAATTGTGAAAACGAATTTTCATCCGCATTCATAACCATAATAGGCAGTTTAATACCTGCTTTTCGCAATGCTATTCCTTCGTCGGAATAGGCAACCGCTAAATAGTTCACCCCTTCAAACTGCAATTTATTCGCAATTTCAAAACTGCCACTGCCATATGAAAAAGCTTTCACCATTGCCATGATTTGGGTGCCTGGTTTTAGTATCGCTTGAAACTGTTTGTAGTTGTCCAACAAATTATTTAAATTTATTTCTACTACTGTTTGATGAATTCTTTCTTGCAATCGTTTTGCAATTTTTTCAAATTCAAATTTTCGGGCACCTTTAATTAAAATACTTTCGTTGCTGTAAGAAGAGGTGTCCATGCTTTCTAAAAAAGCATCTGTTGTTTTATAAAAAGTTGATTGGAGTTTTCTGTTGTTTCTAAAAATGGCTTTATTTCTGGTCAGTGTTTCACCGATTCCTATAAATTTTTGAATCTTTTTTTGCTTTAATAAATCTGCAACTTCGTCGTACAATTCGTTCTCTCTGCCACTTTGAAAAATATCGGAAAGAATCACGGTTTTTTCTTCGTGTTGATTTTGTTGTAATAAAAAATCCAATGCAATTGTAAAAGAGGAAACATCAGAATTGTAACTATCATTGATTAAGGTACAATTATTAATGCCTTTCATCAATTCTAACCGCATTGCAATGTATGTAAGTTTTGATATTCTTTGTTGAATCAAATTTTGATCAATATTTAAATGCAACATGGTTAACCAACAATGAACGCTGTCTTCAATATACGCATCATCACTAAAAGGGATTGTGATTTCGAGCGTTTCATTTTGATAAACTGCCGTTAGTTTTGTTTGAAAATTTTCTTTTATAATTGAAGTGATTTGCAAACCAGCATCGAGTTTTTTACTCCACGTTAAGAGCTTAATTTCTCGCCCTTGATTTTGTTTAATGTTTGTGGCAAATTGTAAAATACATTCATGTAAAACAGCATAATCTTTGTTGTAAATAAGCACATCGCTGTGTTGAAATAATTTTAGTTTTTCGTTTACTTTATGCTTGATGTTTAAGAAGCCTTCATTATGGGTTTCGCCAATATTTGTAAAAATGCCAATGTTTGGTTTAATCATTTTTTCGAGCTGATCCATCTCATCGGTTTGCGAAATGCCTGCTTCGAAAATACCTAAATTATGTTCATTATTGATTTGCCAAACTGACAAAGGTACTCCAATTTGCGAATTAAAACTTTTGGGACTTCGAACAATTTTAAAATCGTTTTCTAACAACTGATAAAGCCATTCTTTCACAATTGTTTTCCCGTTACTACCTGTGATTCCTATAATTGGAAAAGAAAATTTGGTTCGATACCAAGCAACAATTTGTTGTATCGCTTGCACGGTGTTTTTTACTTCAATAAACCATGCATCTTTGAATGATGAAATATTTTTTATTTCTTCACTTACTAAAAAACAACGAACTCCTGCATTGTATACTTGTTCAATAAATTGATGTGCATTTCTTCTTTCTGTAACAATTGGTATAAAAATTGAAGAGGATGGATAGGCAATTTTTCGACTATCGATTAATAAATTATCAATGGCGAAGTTTTTCCCAGCTACTATGATTTTCCCTTTTACAACCGTATTAATTTCGCTAGTGTGAATCATGTGTTAGTTTACTTTTTTTACGGTTATGATACATTGAATAAAAAATGGAACCCGATATGCAGGATATTATAACCAATAACGAAATCCAATTCGGAAGCTCCACATCAATTAATCCTAGAAACATTTTAGCTCCTATGAAAATTAATACAATGGCTATTCCTTGCTGTAAATAATCAAATTGATCGGCAGCTTTTTGCAAAATAAAAAACAACGCACGAAGCCCTAATACAGCAAATATGTTTGAAGAAAAAACGACTAAATTGTCAGTAGATATTGCAAAAACAGCTGGAATAGAATCAAGTGCGAACACAATATCGGTTATTCCAATAATTAAAATAGCTAAAAATAATTTTGTAAAAAAGGCTTTGCCATCTTTTTGAATTACAAACTTTCCTTCTGGTTCGATCTCCGTATAGCGTAAATATTTACGAATAAATTTATAAATTTTGCCATCTTTCACATCGTTTTCCTCTTCAGGATTGCTTACAAACAAGG
>CANHJA010000138.1 GCA_947460795.1 Bacteroidota bacterium
ACGTAAAATAAATAATTCATATATATTTTGTTTTTTGAGGGCGCAAAAGTAACTAATCAATGTCTAAAAATGAAATATTCTAATCAGTTGTTCGTTATTCATGCTTAATTTTTAGTTGTTTAAGTAGAATAATTCACTAAAAAGGCATATTATGAAGATTTAAGATTGTATTTACTGTCAACCGAAAACTGATATCCGACATCCGACATCCGAGAACACTCACTAAAACCATCCTTTTTTTCTAAAATAAATCAACATGATTACAGGAACAATTAACATTAAAAAGGTGGCAATCCAAAAACCATCTTGATGATGTAAATACGGAATTCGATCAAAATTCATTCCAAAAATACCTCCAATAACGGTTGCAGGTGCTAACAATGAAGTGACAATAGCTAAAAACTTCATGACTTCATTCATTTTCATATTCATTTGTGATAAATATAAATCCCTGATATTGGTAATCAAGTCGCGATAATTTTCAATTAAATCATTTACTTGAACAGCGTGGTCGTATACGTCTTTAAAATACTTTTTACTATTTTCTGTAATCAATGGATTTTCTGTTTTTATAATATTGGCAATTAAATCTTTAACAGGAAAAGCATTTCGTTTGAAAAACATCAATTCTTTTTTCAATGTGTTAATTTGATTCATAGTAAAATTAGTCGCATTCCCTGTCGAAATCTCTTCTTCTAATTGTTCAATTCGATCTCCCAATTTTTCGAGCACAATAAAAAAATGATCCACGATTGAATCTATTAATCCATAGAGCAAATAATCCACTCCCTGTGTTCTTATTTTTGTTCCATTCAACACTAATTTTTCTCGAATGGGATTAAATGAATCCCGAATAGAGTCATCTTGAAATGAGATTAAAAAATTATCCCCTAATACAAAGCTGACTTGTTCGTTTTCAATTGATTTTAGTTCTTCATTGTAAAAAAGCATGTGCAATACACATACAAATCGCCCATCTATTTCATCTGTTTTTGGTCGTTCATTTTCACTTAAAATATCTTCTACAATCAAATAGTGAAGGTCTAATTTAGCACTAATTTCTTCTACCGTATTTTTATTGATAATATCCGAATTGAGCCAATAATTTTTCCCTTTTGAAAACAAATGATCCGAGACTTTTTTATGATCAAATTCCTTTTCAACAACACAAATTTTTTCATCGAATTGATACAGCGATAAAACAGATGCTTCGTCTATTTTATTTTTATTGATCAATGTAGGATTGTTCTTCAATACTTTTTTTGTTTGAAGCATCTCTAATGGATTAATATATTTTAAATATTTTTTTGTATTTGAATTCATGTTCAACGGATAGATGATGTCGTTTGTTTATTTTTTGTAGAAATAAAAAAAACGCTTTTTCAAGCGTTTTTTTTAATATTATATTAAACAGAAATTAATCCCATTTTTTTACTTCGTCTAATGCAACTTCTTGCGCATTTAAAACAGCCGTTTCATTGATAGAAGCTCCCGTTTTATTAACTAAAGCAATGATTTTTAAATTGTCTTTTTTACGATATAATCCAGCAATACTGAAGTTGTATGTTGCTTTTTTATAATACTCTTTTGCAGAAGTTAAGGCAATTGCATCTCCAGCAGGCAATGAAATTGTTTTACGCAATAAATGTTGATGCATGAATGGATTTGCTGCAGTGCCTCCACCACCAGCTTGAGCTCCTGGTGCAGATTCTGGAACATCATCTTCAATTAAATATACAGTAACACTCGTTGCCATATTTAATGGTGAATTATATCCTACAAAAACATCTAATTTAACATTGTCATTTTCTTCATCAGCAACTAATGCTAAACCACAAGTAGCGGTTTTTTTAGACGCTGGTGACAATTGATTTGCCCAATTATCAGCTAAATCTAAACCACAAGTATTATCATAATCAGGAGCAGAAATCGATGCTCTTCTATTTATAGATGCTGCTGGGAATGATAAACCTCCAGGAGCAAAAACAGCAGTTTTGAAACCCTCATAAGCTGGCGTAATTTCAAAAGGCTCATTATTTGCACCATGAATCGCTACCCCATATACTCTGTCTGGATTGTTTTTAATCAATTGATTTAATAATGGAGCTCCAGTTCCACCACAAGCACCACACCATTCTCCTGTAATTTCTTCGATTACTACTTTTTGAGTAAATGAAAACGGAACTCTTCCTACTGTATATAAAGGATCAGAAGGATTTAACGGTTCAATGGGTGTAGTAAAAACAGGATTTGTACCTGTCTTATTAGGATTAACTTTACTACAAGACACCATACCTGCAATCAATGCAATGGATAAAGAAAGTGTAATTAACTTGTTCATTTTGAAATAATATTTTGCCAAATATACATTAATTTCATAAATACAAAAAACATTAACAAATGTTAATGCCGTGACTCATTTATTTAAAAAATGAATAAGATAGTAAATCATTAAAATGACTTAATTTTGAGAGATGAAAAGTAAACAAGAGATCGTTAAAAACTGGCTTCCTCGATATACTGGTGAATCATTAGAAAATTTCGGGAAGTATATTTTACTGACTAATTTTTCAAATTACGTGGACACCTTTGCAAAGCAACACAAAGTAAAAATTATTGGGAAAGACAAACCCATGCAATGTGCTACAGCCAATGGCATCACGATTATCAATTTCGGAATGGGTTCTGCTTCGGCAGCTACCGTTATGGATTTGCTATCAGCAATAACTCCTAAAGCCGTTTTATTTTTAGGAAAATGCGGAGGATTAAAAAAGAAAAATAAAGTGGGCGATTTAATTCTGCCAATTGCAGCTATTCGAGGTGAAGGAACCAGCAATGATTATTTCCCGCCAGAAGTTCCTGCACTTCCTGCTTTTGCTCTGGAAAAAGCTATTTCAACAACCATTCGTGATAAAGGGTTTGACTATTGGACGGGCACTTGTTACACTACCAATCGAAGAGTTTGGGAACACGACACCGAATTTAAAGATTACTTAAAACGCATTCGGCCAATGGCAATTGACATGGAAACAGCGACTATTTTCATTACCGGATTTTACAATCATATTCCAACAGCTGCTTTGTTGTTGGTGAGCGACCAGCCCATGGTGCCTGAGGGTGTAAAAACTGCAGAAAGTGACAAATCAGTAACTTCTAATTTTGTACAACGACATTTAGAAATTGGCATCGATTCATTGAAACAATTAATCAACAATGGCAATACCGTGAAACATCTGAAGTTTTAAATTCAATTGTCGGATGGCAGATGTGGGTTGTCATTTTTATTTTAATAAGATTATTCATCTATGAAATCTGAGTAATCTGTGGCGAATCATTTACATTTGTGTTGTGAATAATCCCATTATTTCTGTTGAGAATCTTTCTGTAAACTTTAAAACAGAAGATGCTACAACAATTGCCATTCAGGAAATTTCTTTTTCAATCGAGAAGGGTAAAACATTGGCTATAGTAGGCGAAAGCGGTTCAGGAAAATCGGTTTCGGCCTTAAGTATATTAAAGTTATTGCCAGAAAAAATTACAGAAAACAAATCAGGTAAAATTACTTTCAATACAAAAGAAAATGCAACAATTGATATTTTAACTGCTTCAAATACTCAGATTGAAAAAATAAGAGGAAATGACATTGGCATCATTTTTCAAGAACCCATGACATCATTAAATCCTTTGATGAAATGTGGCATACAAGTAGCTGAAGTTTTAATGTTGCATAAAAAGTTATCGAAAGAAAAAGCAATTGAAGAAACCATTCGATTATTTGAAGAAGTAAAATTGCCAAACCCTTCTAACATCATACATCGATATCCACATGAACTTTCGGGTGGACAAAAACAACGCGTTATGATTGCGATGGCTATTTGCTGTAACCCCAATTTATTAATTGCAGACGAACCCACCACCGCATTGGATGTCACGGTACAAAAAGCGATTTTAGAATTATTAAAAGAGCTTCAAATAAAATACAACATGGCTATTTTATTCATCACCCATGATTTAAATTTGGTTAAGTCTTTTGCTGACAACGTATTGGTTTTATTTAAAAGTAAAATGATTGAATACAATTCAAGTTTTGAAATTTTCAATCACCCAAAAGATATCTATACACAAAGTTTAATTGCTTGCAGGCCATCTACAACAGAACGGGTTAAATATTTGAAAACAGTAGAAGAAATTATTTCTAAAGACGAAACGCACGATCCAGAATCCAATATTATCTCTCTCCATTCGTTCAATGATCGATTGACAACGTTACAAAACAATGCTCCTATTTTTGAAATCAATCATTTAAAAATTTGGTATCCCACCAAAACTAATTTTTTTGGAAAGCCAACTGCTTTTTTCAAAGCTGTAAATGATGTTCAACTTACCATTCATGAAAGTGAAACGATGGGATTAGTTGGCGAAAGCGGTTGTGGAAAAACAACAATTGGAAAAGCAATGGTCAAATTGGTTGACATTACCGAAGGGGAAATTTTATATAAAGGCAAAAATATCAACGATTTTTCGAAGAGTGAATTAAACGAGTATAGAAGGCAGGTTCAAATTATTTTTCAAGACCCCTACTCGTCTCTCAATCCAAGAATTACGATTGGGAATGCCATTTTAGAACCTATGCATGTGCATGGAATTTTTAACCCAAACGAGCGAAAAGAAAAAGTAGCTGAATTGCTTGAAAAAGTAGGGCTATTACCAGCACATTTCAATCGCTATCCGCATGAATTTTCGGGTGGTCAACGCCAACGAATATCGATCGCACGGTGTTTGGCCGTAAATCCATCCTTTATTATTTGTGACGAGAGTGTTTCTGCATTAGATGTGAGTGTGCAAGCACAGGTGCTCAATTTATTGGTTTCCCTTCGAGAAGAGTTTAAACTTTCTTATTTGTTTATTTCGCATGACCTAGGTGTTGTAAAACACATTTGTGATCATATTTCAGTGATGCAAAAAGGAGTTATTGTAGAGAAAAACAATGCTGAGGAATTGTATGCACATCCCAATAATTTCTACACACAAGCATTAATAAATAGCCATTTACATTAACACAAAACTTACAAAAGCCTTAAAAAAGACGTTAAATGTTCATTTTTAACACAAATACAACAGGCAAAAATTAGTAAAAAAGGTTTTAATGCATTATGTTTGTAACAAACCAAAAAATTCTGACATCATGCAAGTACTAAAGAAATTTGGCTTAATGGCTTTTTTACTCGTTTCAACGAGTGCATTATCTATTGCTCAAAACAAAGAGAGAATAGAACCTAATTCAAAAGCTACTTTTAAAAAATCAAATCCTACAGAAGGGACTCCAAAAGTAGTTACATATACAAAAGCTCCGTCAAACGCAAATAATTTAACCCCAACAAAAACTGTTACCAACACAAAATCATTGGTTAGCAACGAGGATATTGTCAAATCAAGAATGGTCACTAAAACGGCACCAACAGCTGTTGCTGCGAAAAAAGAGGAACCTTCGATGGCATCGAACATGTTAGATTGGGTTAAAGATAAATATTCATCAATGATTGATGTGATGCCGAATCAAATTTCGAATGTGATGCTTTATCGTTTTATTGACGAATGGTACGGTGTGAAATACAGAATGGGTGGCACAACGAAAAAGGGAGTGGATTGCAGTGCATTTGTACAACATTTATATCAATACGTTTTTGGATACGATCTTTTAAGAACTGCTTGTTTGCAATTTAGCGAAGCAAAAAAAATTGACAAAGATGATTTAAAAGAAGGGGATTTAGTATTCTTTAGAGTCGGCACTTCAAGAATTTCACATGTAGGTGTATATTTAAGAAACAACTTTTTTGTACATTCTGCATCAAGCAAAGGGGTTTCAATCGCTAATTTAGGCAATGCCTATTGGTCGAAATATTTTGCTGGCGGTGGAAGAATAGCGAAATAAAAAGATTTGAGTATCTAGATTTCAGATATTAGACTGTATTTAAATATAAAAAAAGAGCAAAGATTTTTCTTTGCTCTTTTTTTATATTCTACATTGAAAATATTAGCCTCTTTTGTTGCGGCAACGATTGAAGTGGAAATCCTTTTTGCTTGCTTTGAAGCAAAAAGATTGGAACGAAAAGCGTGTGTGCCGCCCAACTAATTTTTCATA
>CANHJA010000139.1 GCA_947460795.1 Bacteroidota bacterium
AGCTAATTCGGAAGGTTAAAAAACAAAATCCAAATTCAACAGTAGTCATTACAGGCTGTTATGCCCAATTAAAATCAGCAGAAATTGCCAAAATAGACGGTGTAGATATAGTGATTGGTGCTGGAGAAAAATTCAATATCGTTAAGCATTTAAATGAATACAAAAAAAATGGCGAAGCAAAAATTTACAGTTGCGACATTGAAGAAATAGATGGTTTTCATTCTTCTTATTCAAAAAATGACAGGACAAGGACCTTTTTAAAAGTGCAAGACGGATGCGATTATAATTGTTCATTTTGTACGATTCCTTTGGCTCGTGGACACAGTAGAAGTGATACTGTTGAAAACGTAATCGAAAATGTAAAAGCAATCGCCCATGGTGGAGTAAAAGAAATCGTATTAACTGGCGTAAATTTAGGCGACTTTGGAAAAGGTTATAATGGCAATCGAAAACACGAAGAAAACTTTTTTGATTTAATTAAAGCGTTAGATGAAGTTGACACGATTGAGCGATTTAGAATATCATCTATTGAACCCAATTTGTTGACCAATGAAATTATTGATTTTGTTGCAATTTCAAAACATTTCATGCCGCACTTCCATATTCCTTTGCAAAGCGGAAGCAACCAAATATTAGGAGAAATGCGTCGTCGGTATAAAAGAGAATTATATCAAGAACGTGTAGAAAAAATAAAATCTGTCATGCCACATGCTTGCATCGGTGTGGATGTAATTGTTGGATTTCCTGGTGAAACCGATGAAGAATTTCAAACGACTTATGACTTTTTACATCAATTGGATGTATCTTACTTACATGTTTTCACCTATTCTGAAAGAGAAAATACGTTGGCAAATGAAATGCAAGGTGTAGTTCCTATTCATATCAGAAAAGAAAGAAATGCAACCCTTCGAAATTTATCAGAAAAGAAAATGAATTTTTTCACTGAACAACATAAAAACCAAATTCGAAAAGTATTGTTTGAACACCAAGATAAAGATGGAATTATGGAAGGCTATACAGACAATTACATAAGAATAAGTTTTCCATTTGATGAAAACAAAGTGAATTCGATTGTTGAAGTAGCCATTTAACAGCAGTTAATTTCGCTATATTCTTGATTAGATTATTTCGATGTGATCCCAATTGTTCTATTCAAATTGCAAAAAGAACAAATAATCAATCCTTTTAGATGAAGGGCGATTCATTCTGAAATGGATTAAAAAATAGTAGAAACTAGTTTATATACTTAAACAACTAAGAACTCTTACCTATATTTGCAATTCAATTTTTTTTATGACGATTTCTTACAACTGGCTACACGAATATTTAAACGAAACCATAGAACCCAATAAACTTTCTACCATTTTAACTTCGGTTGGATTGGAAGTAGAAAGCATGGACAAATTTGAAACCGTAAAAGGTGGCTTAGAAGGTTTGATAATTGGTAAAGTATTGGAATGTGAGCAACACCCAAATGCCGATAAATTGCGTTTAACAAAAGTAGATATCGGTTCATCAGAATTATTGAAAATTGTTTGTGGAGCTCCCAATGTTGCTGTTGGCCAAACTGTTGTAGTAGCCACTATTGGTACCACAATTTATCCAACCAATGGAGAGCCTTTGACAATGAAGAAAGCAAAAATTAGAGGAGAAGAAAGTGAAGGCATGATTTGTGCAGAAGACGAAATTGGCTTAGGAGATAGTCATGATGGAATTATAATTTTGCCTGAAGGAACTCCAATTGGTTTAACTGCGAAAGAATATTATAAATTACCAGCTTCCGATATTACTTATGAAATTGGTTTAACGCCAAATCGCATGGATGCGATGAGCCATTTAGGTGTGGCAAAAGATGTGGTTGCTTATCTAATTAATATTGGAAAAGATGTTAGATGCCAGATGCCAGATATCAGAAAAGAAAATCTGAATAAGCCTGACAGCCAACAACCGACATCCGACATCAAAATTTTCATTGAAAATGAAACGTTGTGTGCTCGATATGCAGGTTTAACAATTTCCAATATAGAAGTAAAAGAATCGCCAGAATGGATGCAATTAAAATTGAAAGCAATTGGCTTAAGACCCATAAATAACATTGTGGATATTACGAATTTTGTGATGCACGAATGTGGACAGCCTTTGCACGCTTTTGATTTAGGTGAAGTCAAAGGTGAAAAAATAATCGTTAAAACGGTTGCTGACAAAACGAAATTTACTGCTTTAGATGGTAAAGAAATCGAATTAAATGCTACTGATTTAATGATCTGCAATGAAAATGAACCAATGTGCATTGCTGGTGTTTATGGCGGATTGCAATCAGGTGTAAAAAATACAACTACCTCTATATTTTTAGAAAGTGCTTGGTTTCTTCCAGATTCAATTCGTAAAACTTCGATGCGTTTAGGTTTGAGAACAGACTCTGCTACTCGTTTTGAAAAAGGAGCTGATATTAGCAATGTTACCTATGCTTTACAACGGGCTGCTGATTTAATTGTTGAATTGGCTGGAGGGCAAATCACATCCAACTTGATGGATGTATACCCTACCCCTTTTGAACAAAAAACCATTCAACTTTCTTATCAAAAAATTCGTTCATTGGCAGGTAAAGAATATGGTATAGAACAAATGAAAAACATCTTGTTGAATTTAGGTTTTGGAATTAAAGAAGAAACAGAAAATGGCTTATTAGTTACCGTCCCTTTCTCTAAAACCGATGTTACCATGCAAGCCGATGTGGTAGAAGAAATCATGCGAATTGACGGCTTGGATAATATTCCTTTTACAGGCACAATGGCTTATCGTTTACCTACAGAAACTAAAGCTTACAAAGCAAATACAAAACAACACATTGCTTCACAATTAGTAACTAAAGGTTTCTATGAAATTTTCACGAATTCAATAACCAATGCGGCATATTACCCTGAAAATAAGGCAATCGTTAAAATGATAAACAGTTTATCTGCTAATTTAGACACGATGCGTTTTTCAATGTTAGAAACCGGTTTAGAAGCAGTAGCATATAATTTGAATCGAAAAAACAATCAATTGAAATTTTTTGAATTTGGGAAAGTTTATTCAAAAAATGAAGATGCATTTATTGAAACAGAACAATTAGCCCTTTATTTATCAGGGAATTATCGTCTTCCACATTACACAGAAAAAGCAAAAGCAATTGATATTTATTTTGTAAGAGGAATTGTTGAAAGTTTATTCCCTAATTTAAAATTGGTTTTTGAAACAGAAAAAAATGGCTTAATTATTTTATTGAAAAATAAAAAAATAGGAAACATTGAAGAAATTACTGCTTCCAAACTGAAACAATTTGATATCAAACAAACCGTTTGGCATGCTGTTTTAGATTGGGAAATGGTGAAAGCAGGCATTGAAAATTATAAATTAACGTTCACAGAAATTCCTAAATTTCCGGTAATGCAGCGTGATTTAGCAATGGTAGTTGACAAGCAAGTGAAATATCAAGATATTCAAACTGCAGTGAAGCAATCAAAAAGTAAATTACTGCAATCAGTAAACTTATTTGACATATTTGAAAGCGAAAAATTAGGGAAAGACAAAGTTTCGTATGCTGTTAATTTCTCCTTTTACGACAATCAAAAAACATTGACAGACGTAGAAGTGGAAGCAGAAATGAAAGCTATCATTCACTCTTTAGAAAAAAATATTGGAGCAGTTGTGAGAGGAAATTAATTTTTATCTTCATTTTCAAACAACCAACCCAATGGCTTAAATCGTTTTTCATATTGTAAACCAAATTGTTCAATTGATTTTTTGATATGATTGACACATTCCTCTACATCATCAGTAACAAGAATTAAATTTAAATCTTCTGGAGAGATTGTACCTGCATTTTTCATATCTTCAATATACTCGATTAAGTTTTTATGAAATGCTTTGTCAAAAATTACAATAGGGAAATTTTTAATTTTATCGCATTGTATTAAAGTCAAGGATTCAAACAACTCATCCAAGGTTCCAAAACCACCTGGCATTACTACAAATGCGTAAGAGTATTTTATTAAAAGAGTTTTACGAACAAAAAAGTATTTGATTTTTACCCATTTATCTAAGTAAGGGTTTTCAACTTGCTCAAAAGGCAATTCAATATTACAACCTACACTTCGGCCTCCTACATCTTTTGCACCTCGGTTAGCGGCTTCCATAATGCCTGGGCCACCGCCTGTCATAACTGTGAAGCCTAATTTTGCTATTCGAGCCCCTATTTCTCTTGCTTTATGATAATGAGGATGGGTTTCAGGAAACCTTGCTGAGCCAAAAACAGTTACACAGGGGCCTGCAAAGTGAAGGGTTCTAAAGCCTTTTATAAAATCTAATACCGTTCTTATAGTAACTTTTAAATCTTGTAATCGACTTTGAGGGCCATCTAAAAATTGTATTTCTTCTACTGAATTTGTCATTTTCTATGATTGTAAAATCGAATGTAACCATTCCTTTAAAATTGGACTAATAAATTTACGTTAAAGTCGAAATAGAATCGAAGACAAAGATTTATATCTTTCAGCAATTAATGTGCTAATTTCGTCTTTTTAAAATTAAATGAATGTTTCAAAAGCAAGTATTCCCTTTTTTATTGGTTCTTTTTTTTAATCAATTTTGTAAAGCACAAGAATTAAATGAATTGATTAAAGACAAAAAAAATTTAAGCGAAATTTCAGCTATCGCTTCGACCTATTTTAAAAACAAACCCTCTTTGTTTCCAAAAGGAAAATATGTAGACAATGAATATATTCAATTTAAACGTAAAGAATATTATTGGCAACATCGAGTAAATGAAGATGGATCCTTACCAAACATGCAAGCTCGATTTGAAATTTATAAATCGTTGAGAAATCAACCCATCAATAAAAAAACAAGAGGAAATGCTTGGAGAAACATTTCACAAACGACCTCTGTAAGTGGATATAATGGAATGGGTCGATTATTATCAATCGCTTTTCATCCTACAGATACTAATACATTTTATGTAGGTGCATCAATCGGTGGCATTTGGAAAACAAGCAACGGTGGGAATTCATGGACTCCCTTAGGAGATGAACTTCCTTATTGCAGTGTTGGTAATATTGTGGTTGATTTTCAAAACCCATCTACAATATATTTAACGGTGGGGCAAAATCAAGGTTGGTGGGAATATGGTTTGGGCATTTACAAATCCACAGATGGTGGACAAAATTGGGTAGCTACTTCACAGATTTCAAATTATACGGATGTGGTTGTTTATTATAAATTAATGATGGCGCCCAATGATCATTCCACTTTATACAGTGCTCAATCCAATGGGTTTTGGAAATCCACAGATGCAGGTACTACTTGGACAAAAATACTAACCGGTTCATTTATTGATTTTGAATTTAAACCCAATAATCCAAATACAATTTACCTTTCTAAAAGAGAAAATGGAAGCGAAGTTTTTAAAACCACTGATGCTGGAATAACTTGGAATCCAATCACATCATTGGGAATATCAAATAATAATATTGAAATTGCAGTAACACCCATTGATAGCAATTACATTGGTTTGGGCACAGATGGTGGAGGAGTAAAAAACTTTTATTTATCTACCGATGGAGGCAATAATTTTGTTTTAAAAAATAGCAATATTGATGACAATGCAGTTGTTCATTTTTCAAACACGAATAAAAATAAAATTTATTGTGGCTATGTTTCAAACTATAGATCAACTAATGGTGGAAGCAGTTGGACGCAGATAACCAATTGGTACAATGACGGTGTATTGCCTCCTGTACATGCCGACAATCAATTTGCTTTAGCCAATCCACTTCAATCCAAGTACATTTACTATTGCAATGATGGAGGTTTGTATAGATATAATGAAACGAACAATACCTGGAAAGATTTATCAAATGGATTAATTATTACCCAATTTTATAAAATTGCCAATTCACAACAAGATTCTGTTTTTATGATTGGTGGAACACAAGATAATGGTGGGCGAAAACGAGTTGCTTCTTCGTCTTGGGATGCAACAAATGGAGGAGATGGAATGGAAGTTGCAATCAACAATACCAATGATCAAACCATTTATACCACATACGTAAATGGACAATTATA
>CANHJA010000140.1 GCA_947460795.1 Bacteroidota bacterium
GTATTATCTAATTTTATTTTTTGGAATCATTGCATTCATTTCTGGTAAATTTTATATTGCAAATTATTATTACAATGCAAGCATTTCACGTTCAGAAAATATAAAACGTCCTTTGATAAAAGAAATGAAAGTCCTAAATATTAATTTAGATACCGTAGTTGTAAAAACGGATAATTATGCAGTAACTGTAATAAATTGGGGATTTATTGATTGCCTGCCTTGTAATAATTTAGATGAAACATTTGAAGAAAACATTGTACCAAAGTATCAAAATAATAAAAATATTTTTTTAGGTAAATTTAATATTGCTGATAGCATCTCAAGAATTGATTATTTTACTAAAGGGGAATATCGAAATCATTATTACCTTGATAAGGATTTTAAAAATTACAAATTAATTGAAAATAAAGGCTATCCAGTTACAATAGTTGTAAACAACATAGGTGAAATTGTTTACCGATATGACGGATATAATGTAAGTGATAAACAAAATTACATAAATGACTTAACAAAAATCATTGACTCTTTAACTACAAAATAATATGAAATATCTATTAAAAATAATTAGCATAACATTAATATTGGGTAGCTGCAATTCTAAAGTAGAAAATAGAAATTTAATCACAAAAAAAATAATTGACTTGGGGGAAATTAATCCTAAGGACACCATAAAATTTAATGTAGATATTAAGAATCCTAATACAGAAGATACAATTTTTATAAAAAAAATATCAAGTGATTGCAATTGCACTATTTTAGAAAGTGACAGCTTTTTTTTAAACCCACTTTCAACAATATCAGTGAAAGGAGTTTTTATACCTAAAAAAGATGATACAGGATTGGTAGTAAAGAAAATATCAATAAATTCTACTGCAAGTTATCCTTTTAATTTAGTTGAAATAAAAGCTTCTGTGATGAGACAATGATCTATGTTTAAACCCAGGTAAAGTAATCTGCTATTTATACCTAGGTCTTGTAAATAAATTTGTATTTTGCATACCTAAAGTTGTTAGAATATGAAAAAAATTATTGTATGTTGTTTGATTGCTTTGTGTAGTAAAAATACAAATGCTCAACAAAATTTAACTCCCGAAAAAATGTGGTCATTAGGTCGTGTGGCTACACAAGGTCTAAGTAAAGATGGTAACACAATTTATTACAGTGTTTCAGTTGCCGATACGAAAGAAAATAAAAGCAAAACAAAATTCTATTCAATGCCTATAACTGGAGGCAATGCGGTAGAAATTTCTTCATTGCCAGTGGCTACGAATCCAGTGAAAGACAAAACGTTGGACAATGCTTCTATTTCTGCTGACGGGCGCTTAATGATTTTTTCGAAAGAAGTAAAACTTCAAAAAATATACGGACAAGAAAACTATCCTGAATTACAAAAATCCAATGTGCTTGTTTATGACGATTTAAACCAACGTCATTGGGATACTTGGGAAGATGGTGCATACTCGCATGTATTTGTGGCACAAAACAAAAACGGCATGCCAGTGAATGAAATCGATATCATGAAAAATGAATTATTCGATTGTCCACAAAAGCCATTTGGTGGCGCCGAAGACTTGATGTTCGCTCCCGATAACAAATCGGTTATTTATGTAACTAAAAAGAAAAGCGGCATGGAATATGCCATTAGCACAAATACAGATATTTATAATTATAATTTAGCAACCCTAGAAACACAAAATTTAACTGAAGGCATGGAAGGATATGACACAAACCCCGCTTTCAGTAAAGACGGAAACAACATGGCTTGGTTGAGTATGAAACAGGCCAATTGCGAAAGTGATAAAAATGAATTGTGGATAATGGATTGGGCAACAAAAACAAAACATAATTTAACAAAAGACTGGGATGAAACCATCAACAGTTTTGCATGGAGTAACGATGGGAAGCAAATTTATTTCATTGCTCCTTATCAAGGTACCGAACAATTATTTGAAGTAACAATTAATGAAGAATTTAACGGAGTGGTTCGTCAAATTACTAAAGGACCTTTTGATGTAAATGGCATTGCTGCTGAAACACCTACTTCTGTTATTGTAACAAGAACCGACATGAACCATGCCGCGGAAATTTATTCTGTTGCAAAAACATCAGGCGACATGACACAACTCACACACGTAAACGACGCTGCTTATAACAACATTAATATGTGTGAAGTAAAAGAACGCTATACACAATTAGAGAATGGAGATAGCTTGTTTTCATGGGTAATTTATCCGCCTAATTTTGATTCTACAAAAAAATACCCTACCCTTTTATATTGTCAGGGAGGGCCTCAAAGTGCACTTTCACAATTCTATTCTTTCCGTTGGAATTTTCAATTAATGGCAAGCCAAGGATATATTGTAATTGCACCGAACAGAACCGGAATGCCAGGTTGGGGAACTAAATGGAATGCCGATATCAGTTTAGATTGGGGAGGAAATCCTATGCGCGATTACCTTGCTGCGATCGACAATATTTCTACTGAATCTTATGTTGATACAGACCGACGTGGCGCTGTTGGTGCAAGTTATGGTGGCTATTCGGTATTTATGTTAGCTGGCATGCATGAGGGGCGATTTAAAACATTTATTGCACATGATGGTTTGTTTGATTTAAAAAGCTGGTATGGCACAACCGAAGAATTGTGGTTCGCAAATTGGGACATTGGTGGGCCTTATTGGGAGCATAAAAACAAAGAAGCACGAAAATCGTACAACGAATTTAGCCCAAGTAATTTTGTTGAATACTGGACTTCACCAATATTAATTTATCAAGGTGGAATAGATTTTAGAGTTCCAATTGAGCAAGGTTTACAAGCATTTCAGGCAGCAAAAATAAAAGGATTAAAAAGTCGATTTGTATATTTACCAGAAGAAAATCATTGGGTTTTAAAACCACAAAATGGATTAGCTTGGCAATATGAATTTTACAAATGGTTGAAAGAAACCTTGTAATTCATAGTGCGTATCACTATTTTCTAAAGTAAATAGCGGTACTTACTTTAAACTATTTTCATTCAATAAAAAAAGAGATTGTATAATACAATCTCTTTTTATTTTTATTAAAATATAAAACTTATGCTTCTTATTTATCAGATGCTGGTTTTGGCAACAATACCTTACGAGAAAATTTAAACTTGCCTGTCTTAGGATCTGTACCCATTAATTTTACTTCTACTTTATCACCTTCTTTAAACACACCATCCATTGTTTCTAAACGAGCCCAGCTAATTTCAGAAATGTGTAATAAACCTTGTTTGCCAGGTAAAAATTCTACAAACGCACCAAATGGCATAATAGATTTCACTGTTGAGTTATATACTGAACCAACTTCTGGAACAGCTACAATTCCTTTAATCCAAGAAAGTGCTTTATCTAATCCTGCTTTTTCTTTAGAGAAAATTTTAATGTGTCCTTTATTTCCAACTTCTTCAATGGAAACTGTTGTACCTGTTTCACGTTGAATTTCTTGAATAATTTTTCCGCCTGGCCCAATCACTGCACCAATGTATTCTTTATCAATTTCTAAAAATTCCATACGAGGAGCGTGTGGTTTTAAATCAGCACGTTTAGTAGGAATACAGTTATACATAGCATCTAAAATATGTAAACGTCCTTTATTTGCTTGTGCCAAAGCAGAACGCATCACGTCCATGCTCAAACCATCCACTTTAATATCCATTTGAATACCACAAATCCCATTACGAGTACCTGTTACTTTAAAATCCATATCCCCTAAATGATCTTCATCTCCTAAAATATCAGTCAATACCACCCATTTTCCATCAGAAGGACGAGAAATTAATCCCATGGCAACTCCAGAAACGTGGTTAGGAATTGGAACACCGGCATCCATCAAAGCCAATGAACCAGCGCAAACTGTTGCCATTGATGATGAACCATTACTTTCTAAAATATCAGAAATGATACGAATAGTGTATGGGAACTTTTCTTTTGCAGGAATAACTTGTTTCAACGAACGTTGAGCTAAATTACCATGTCCAACTTCTCTACGACCAGGACCTCTCATTGGCTTAATTTCACCTGTTGAAAAAGGAGGGAAGTTATAGTGTAAATAAAAACTTGAATACTCGCTACCATGCGCATCTTCAATCATTTTTTCATCTTCAGGAGTCCCCAAAGTTACTGTACTCAACGATTGAGTTTCACCACGGGTAAATAATGAAGTTCCATGAGGAGAAGGTAAATAATCTACTTCCATTTCTAGTGGACGAACCACATCTGGAGCTCTACCATCCAAACGAACTTTTTCATCAATCATCATATTACGGATGACGTCTTTCTCTAAATCGTGGAAATAATAACCAACCAAAGCGGCATCTTCTTCAGGCAATTCTCCTAAATGTTCTACCACCTCTTTTGCAATTGCTTTAAATGCATCACTTCTATCATGTTTTGCAGAAGCAGATTTTGCAACGGTGTATACTTTATCTTTTGCAAATGCAATAATTTTTGCATTTAATTCCTCATTTCGATATGGTTTAGTATATTCTCTTTTTGCAGGAGAACCTAACATTTCCCATAATTCTTTTTGTGCTTGTACTTGAATTTTAATGGCGTTGTGCCCAGCTTCAATTGCTTGAATTAAATCTTCTTCGCTGCACTCTTTACTTTCACCTTCTACCATCATGATATTTTTATCAGTAGCAGCAATAATGAAATCCATATCCGACTCCAACATTTGAGATCGAGTAGGGTTGATAATCATATTACCAGCGATACGTGAAACACGCACTTCTGAAATGATTTCTTGAATAGGAACATCAGACACTGCCAATGCAGCCGATGCAGCCAATGCAGCTAATGCATCTGGCATAATTTCTGGATCAGAAGAAACCAAAGTAACCAATACTTGTACGTCACATAAATAATCATCAGGAAATAAAGGACGCAATGCACGATCAATTAAACGTGAAATTAAAATTTCATTATCGCTTAATCTTCCTTCACGTTTGAAAAATGAACCTGGAATACGACCTGCTGATGCAAATTTTTCTTGGTAATCTACTGATAACGGGAAGAAAGACTGACCAGGTTTTGGTTCTTTATTGGCAACAACAGTTGCTAACAAAGCGCAGTTGCCCATTTTTACTAATACAGAACCATCTGCTTGACGAGCTAATTTTCCTGTTTCAATTGTTATTTGGCGACCATCGCCTATATCGAATGTTTTTGTTTTTAAATTAAACATGGTATATGTTTTTAATTGTTTAGGAGTTTAGAGTTGTTTTAGGAGTTTAGTTTTATTTAATCTTTTTTGATTAAATATTATACAACACACCGAAATCAATCTTTAATTAGATTGATACTTAAAAACACCTGTAAATATTTTTAAATGAAATACAATAGCTCTATAAAAAGCAATTCCCAACCTTTGGAGTTGGGAACACTTTATAAAAAGTTATTTTCTTAATCCTAGTGTTACTAATAAAGCTCTGTAACCGGTTAGATTTGTTTTTTGTAAATATGTAAGTAAACTTTTACGTTGACCTACTAATTGGATTAAACCTCTGTTTGAGTTAAAATCTTTTTTATTTGTTTGCATGTGACCAGAAATATGTTTGATTCTTTCTGTTAACATAGCAATTTGTGCTTCTGTAGACCCAGTGTTAGTTTCGCTACCACCGTGTGTTTTAAATAATTCTTTTTTGCGTTCGATTGTTAATACTGACATCTTTAAAGTATTAGGGTTTTAAATTTTAATTGAGTGCAAAAGTAAGGCATTTTTTTATACTATCCAATTTGTTCCTAGTTTTTCCACAAAATAGACTTATATAATTATTACTTATGTGAAATATTTTAAATATGATTACTCAATTCATTTCCAATTTCTTTTTCCATTCTCTGTAACCCAAAAATGCAATAACAACATAAATCATAGTTAATAAAGAGGTTAATTCTAATCCTTTATAAAATTGCAAAGGAATGGCTATGAGGTTTGAAATATTTAATAATATCCAATTTTCTAACTTTCTTTTTAATAACAACCAAGTACCGGCCCAAGCAAAAGCAGATACGATTGCATCTAAATAAGGAACTGTACTGTCGGTAAATTGATTTA
>CANHJA010000141.1 GCA_947460795.1 Bacteroidota bacterium
ATTGCCATTTACAAATCCCAATGCACTTTGTTTAGGAAGGCTATACACAATCATTTTTTGTTGTTGTAAATTTTCTTTTCGAATAAAAAGAGTGCTTATTAAAAATATACACATTGCAACTAAAGAAGCAATGAGCGCATTGGCTTTTTTGTAGTATATATAAATTCCTATAAAAACAATACACAAATAAAGCAACAATACTTGCCACTCATTTACTTGAATGGCTGTCCAGGAAACATATGAAAATTGGCTAATTTTTAAAACTAAGTAATTTAAAATCAAAATGCTTTTTGATATAACCACACCTATTATTTTTGCCAAAGGCGTACACCAAGAAAATAAAACCAAGCCTATTTCGGCATATAAAACAAAACCAGTCATGGGAATGGCTATTAAATTACTCACTAAAAAAAGCAACGGAAATTGATGAAAATAATAAATAATAATAGGAAGGGTAAGCACTTGTGCCGATAAGGTTCCAGCAATCAATGTCCAAATTTTATCTATAATATAGTTCGAGAAATATTTTAATTGATAGCATTTTTCAAAAAATAACAATATACTTAAAACAGCAGTGTAGGACAATTGAAAGCCTATATCCAACAACCAAAAAGGATTGTAGCACAATAAACAAAAAGCGGACGCAGCTAAATTATTGTAAATAGACATTTTTCTGTCAATAATTTCACCTATGCCAATAAAAGTAAACATAATTGCTGATCGAGTGACAGAGGGTGGCAATCCGGTTATACAAGCAAACAACCACATCGTTAAAATGGCAATTACATAAGCTCCGATTTTTTTTCGTTTGAAAAACGGAATGCGAAACAGCAACCAAATCATGCTGCCATAAATCATGGCCATGTGCATGCCAGAAATAGCGATAACATGCACAATGCCGGTATTGGAATAGGATTGCCAAGTTTCATCATCTACATTTTTGCGATAGCCAATAAGCAATGCCTCTGCGATGCCTTTCGCACTTGAATCGGTAACGTATTGATTTATTATTTTTCGGGTATTGAAATTCCAACGATTAAAAAAAGTTGTGATCGTTTGGGTATTTTTATTGATTGATTGAAATTCAAATTCTCTTATATAAGCCGTCTCATATATATTTCGGAGCTGACAATAATTGGCATAATTAAATGATCCTGGGTTATTGGTGTTTTTTATAGGTTCAAATTTTTGCTTGACCAATAGCCAATCGCCTTCTCGTAATTGTTTGCTTTTTTTATTTTTTTGAAAATAAATAATTGCTTCGCCTTTTGTTTCTATGGCATGTTTTTCATCCATTAATTGCTTAATTTCAACAATCGTTTTGTAGGTTTTTGGTTTAGTTTCAACTGCTGCATTTATGCGCACGAGTGCATTTTCATAATTCGTTTTTTTGAGTTGATACCAAAGGGCATTGTTTTGGATAGAAGTGATATAGGGCAACACATATCCGATTGAAATAATGAATGTATGGATTAAAATACCTGTAATAAGTTTTAGTCTAAACCGATTTTCTATTTTTAAAAATTGAAAAAAAATAAGTAAAATCAAACTGCTTAAACCCAGTGTGCAAGCAGCATAAATCAGTAATTTAGGAATGCATATGTAACAGATAATTCCTAAAATCATTGGCAAAAGAAGGCGTAGAAACGGTGATTGTTTCCAAGTAGGGTTCATGAGGTTAATTTATTCGTAAATATATTCTATTTTAAACAATCATTCGTAAACCATTTGTAACTCAAGCAGAGCGCATTGTAGCCGTGTTTATTATACGACAACAAACGAATATAATCGACTATAATCAATTAAATACCGACTAGGTTTTTTGAGCAATCCCATCTTTGCATGGTCAATTTAACAAAGACGTTTGATGAGTTGATTGAAATAAATAAATTTTAAAATCTTAAAACAAAAAAACCATGTACGCATTAAAAAACAAAGTTCAATTGATTGGACATTTAGGAAAAAACCCAGAAATTAAAACGATGGACAACAATAAAAAAGTCGCTCGTGTTAGTTTAGCAACTTCTGAAAGTTATAAAAATTCGCAAGACGAAAAAGTAACTGAAACTCAATGGCACAATTTAGTAGCTTGGGGCAAATTGGCTGATATTTTAGAAAAATACACCGCTAAAGGAAGTGAAATTTGTGTGGAAGGCAAATTGAGCTACAGAGAATATACCGACAAAGAAGGGGTTAAAAAGCATATTACAGAAATTGTTGTAAATGAAGTTTTATTGTTAGATAAAAAAGAAAGTACTGTGTAGGGTAAAAAAAATCTACCCGTAGAAAATCTTCCACTAAATAGGATTGGGTTAATCCCAATCCTATTTTATTAAATTTCCAGTCATTGGTTATAACGCTTAATTTCAAAACTGTTTTCCTGCCATCAGACATCCAACATCTGACATCTTTTTCCTACATTTGAACACCAGTAAAAAATGACTACAGACGATCAAAATAAAATATTTAAGTTAGCGTATGGTTTTGTGAATGATACCAATTCACATATATACCTAACAGGAAAGGCTGGTACAGGGAAAACTACTTTTTTGCGCTACGTAAAAATGAATTGTGAAAAAAACTTAGTAGTTGTAGCGCCTACAGGAGTTGCCGCAATTAATGCAGGTGGTGTAACAATGCATTCCTTTTTTCAGTTGCCATTTAACCCATACATACCGCATGCTCAAACTGGTTTTGGAATGAATGCCAATGTGGTAGATAAAAATACCTTGCTAAAAAATATTCGATTTAATAGTCAAAAAAGGAAATTATTAGAGGAATTGCAACTGCTCATTATTGATGAAGTCAGTATGCTTCGAGCAGATATGCTGGATGCGATAGATACTATTTTGCGCTCATTCAGAAGAAACCAACGTCCGTTTGGTGGTGTACAAATGTTGTTTATTGGAGATCTTTATCAATTGCCTCCGGTGGTGACCGATAATGACAAAGACCTTTTTGACCAGCATTATACAAGCCCCTTTTTTTTTCATGCAAAAGTTTTTGAACAAACAAAACCATTGTTTGTAGAATTGAAAAAAATCTATCGACAAACAGAAGAAACTTTCATAGATTTATTGAATAAAGTGCGTCATAATCGATTAGAATATGATGACTTTGAACTCTTGAACGAACGGTATAAACCAAATTTTAAAGGTGAGGCCAATCAATATATTACGCTTACCTCACACAACTTCAAAGCTGATAAAATAAATGAACACGAACTCAATGTTTTAAATGCCCGAATACACGAATTTAAAGGTGAAATAAAAAATGATTTTGGTGAAAAACAATTGCCAACCGAAATGATTTTGCGTTTAAAAGAAGGTGCACAAGTTATGTTTATTAAAAATGACAGTAGCCCAGAAAAAAAATATTACAATGGCAAAATTGTTATAATTCATAAAATAAATAATGATGAAATAACCGTTAAGTTTCCTGACACAAGTGAATTATTAGTACTGGAAAAAGAAACATGGGATAATGTAAGTTATGAACTCAACACTGAAAAAAATGAAATTGAAGAAAAAATATTAGGGCAATTTATACAATATCCTTTGCGTTTAGCTTGGGCCATTACCATTCATAAAAGCCAAGGTTTAACTTTTGAAAAAGCCATCATTGATGCAGGATATTCTTTTGCAGCCGGGCAAGTTTATGTAGCGTTGAGCAGATGCACTTCCTTAGAGGGGTTGGTTTTACATTCACCCATTACCGCTATGTCTATTCACAGCGATCAACGTATCAGTGAATTTGGACGAAACGAATTGCAAGAAAATGAATTGGAACAAAAACTGTATGAAGACAGAAAATTGTTTCAAGTAGAACGTTTACAACGTTTATTTCAATGGACAAAAATGATAGATGCAGCACAAGAGTTGCATGACGAAACAATGGCTGTAACAGCTATCACCGATAAAAGTGAAGCCGCAGCATTTTGTAAAACCATTATCAATAAAACGAAAGAACAAAAAGAAATTAGCCATAAATTTCAATCAGAATTACAAGCCTTGATGAATGAAATGTTGATTTCGGATGATGCAACTAAATTGTTGCAACGCATGGAAAAGGCAATTGAATATTTTGTAAGAATAATTTATGATGATTTAATAATGCCTTTATCAAAATTTATGGAGGCCTTACAAAATAGATCTCGATTGAGAACTTATTTTGCTAAAGTGCAAGAAATTGATATGATATGGTGGCACAAAATTAATGAATTACAAAAAGCAAGTTTTAATGGGCAATTAATTGCAAAAAAATTGAAACCCTATGCAAAAGAAGAAGCGGTAAAAATCATTGTTCCACCGAAAGTAAAAAAAGGCGATAGCTCCAAAGACTCATTGATTTATTATCAAGGTGGAAAAACTATTGAAGAAATAGCTGCGATAAGAAAATTAGCACAAAGTACCATCGAAGGGCACTTGAGCGAATATATTATTACCGGTGAATTGGGAATTGAAACGTTTTTAAATCCTACTCAAATTCAAAAAATAAAAGAAACATACGAATCCTCTACCGATGCTACAACCAAAGTCATTAAAGAAAAATTAAATGATGAATTTACATATGGTCAATTAAGAATGGCCGTAAATTATTTATTATTTAAAAAAGAAATTTCATTGATTGGAAAATTGCCTCCTTTACCAAAGAAATAAAAAATGTTCCCTCATATTACGGTTGCAAACTGAATGCAGTTTATTAAAATAAATATTAACAATTCGTCATTTACTATTAAAAAATTATCTTTACGAAATGTTGAAATTCGAAAAACAACTTTTTCATTTTTTGGTATTAATGGCATTAAGCATCGTAATTATTCCAAAATATTACATAACGGGCGATGGTGCAAGTCATGTGTATAATGCCAAAGTGTTATTTGATTATCTACTTGGGAACGAACGTGTTTTTTACAAAGTATTTTATCAAATCAACAGAGGACTTGATCCCAATTGGATGAGTCATTTAGTAATTGGATTTTTTCTGCAAATTTTCCCATCTTGGTTGGCAGATAAATTATTTCAAATCACTTATGTTGTTGCGTTTGCTTATGGTTTTCGTTATTTAATAAAATCAATACATACAGAAAATACATTTTTGAGTTTTCTATTTTTTCCCTTTTTATTTACCCTTCCTTTTCAACAAGGATTTTATAATTATGTATTTGCATTAGCCTTATTATTTTGGACGGTTGGGTGTTATATCAATCATAAAAATGATATCCAAAGCCCCTTGCAACAACTGAAATTATGTGGTTTATTTTTGCTTATGTCATTTACCCATGGCATGCCAACTATTTATGCTATGATGCTTATTGGGCTCATATGGTTGACCGACAATTTTAAATTTATCATTCCGTTTGATTTTAAAAAACTGATCAATTCGTTTTCTAAATTGTTGTTAGTATTGATCCCTACAATCATTTTAATGTTTTCATTTGTTGTAAAAAAAGGATTCGATACAGTGCCACATACTTGGACAGCTTCGGAAAAATTTATTCATTTTCTGCAATTTTATACATCAAAAAGTACTCGAAACAGTGAGCAATATCCTGCAATCGCAGTTGGGATTTTATTATTGATTTTTATTGTCCTTTTTTTAATTTCATTCAGACAAAAAAAGAGCATAAATCCAATGCTCGGTTATATTTTTTTAGCCTTTGGAATATACTTATTGTATGCTTATGTTACCTGCCCTCACAGCATTGGTGGAGCTGGTTCTATCGATATTCGATTAGCTTATTTACCGCCTATATTTTTAATTTTATTTTTTGCAACTAAACAGTGGAATGCAAATAATAAACAATTTTTTATTGTTGCTTCGATTCTGATTTCTGGTACGTTCTTAGTCATTCGTTTTCCTTATGTTATGAAAGCGAATACCATAGGAAAAGAAATGATGCAAGCAGGTAAATTCATTCATGACAAAAGTGTGGTTTTGAATTTACATTTTAATGATTGGCAGCCTCAGAAATCAGGCGATAGTCTTTTTCAAATAGATGGATCGTTTATTCATTTCACTGATTTTTTAGGGGCAGAAAAAAAGAAACATGTAATTATGTTG
>CANHJA010000142.1 GCA_947460795.1 Bacteroidota bacterium
ACTTGGGATGAAGCGTATGATTATATTGCCAATAAATTGACGGAAATAAAATCAAATTATGGTGCTGATGCCATTGGAGGTATTTCATCTGCTCGATGTACCAATGAAGAAAATTATTTGATGCAAAAATTTATTCGCACCACCATTGGTACGAATAATATTGACAGTTGTGCTCGTGTATGCCACAGCCCAACTGCATTAGGCATGCAACGAACTTTTGGCACTGGCGCTGCAACCAATTCAGTCATTGATTTGAAATATGCAAACTGCATTATGGTCATTGGTGCTAACCCAACAGATGGGCATCCTGTAACTGGGGCAAAAATGAAGCAATTTGCCATGAAACAAAATCATGTAACAATTGTTATTGATCCTCGTCGAACAGAATTAGCAACCTATGCAACCTATCATTTACAATTGAAGCCAGGAACCAATGTAGCCTTGCTAAACATGCTATTGCATTACATTATTAAAGAAAATTTAGAAGATAAAAACTTCATCGAAAACAGAACAGAAGGCTATGAAGATTTCAAAAATCATGTACTTTCTTTTGATGTTGATGAGTTGGAAAAAATAACGGGCGTTGATAAAAATTTAGCTCGTGAAGCAGCTATGGCTTATGCTAAAGCAAGCAATGCGATGAGCTTTCATGGATTGGGAGTGACGGAGCATTCGCAAGGAACGTTTACTGTAATGCTCATTGCTGATTTGGCTATGATTACTGGAAACATTGGCCGCAGGGGCGTTGGTGTAAATCCGCTTCGAGGACAAAACAATGTACAAGGCGCTGCCGATATGGGTTGTCAACCCCATCAAGGTGCTGGCTACTTAGATGTTACCAATCCAGAATACCATGCAAAATACGAAGCGTTTTATGGTGTAAAATTGCCTAATTATATTGGATTAAAAATTCCTCAAATGTATGATGCGGCCATTGATGGAAAATTCAAAGCCTTGTGGTTAATGGGAGAAGACAATGTGCAAACGGATCCGAATACCAACAAAGTAAAAGAAGCGATGAATCATTTGGAGCTGTTAGTGGTTCAAGAATTATTTATGACCGAGACCGCAAAAATGGCGCATGTGGTTTTGCCAGCTACTTCTTTTTTAGAAAAAAGTGGCACCTTTACCAATGGTGAACGTCGCATTCAACGCGTGAATAAAGTTGTTGAGCCCCTTGTAGGCACCAAACAAGATGGACAAATTATTATTGACATCATGAACAAAATGGGAGGCAATGAACAAGAGTATAATCCGAAAACTTTGTTGGAAGAAATTTCGCAAATCGTTCCATTTTTTGCCGGAGTTAAATGGGATGAATTGGGCATTAATGGCAAGCAATGGCCTGTATTGGCCGATGGTTCAGACACAGAAATTTTGCACATTGATGGATTTAAAATGGGCAAAGGTCAGTTTAAAAAAGCAACTTGGATTCAAACAACAGAGCTAACGGATAATGAAAAAGACTTCCCTTATATTTTAACGACCAATCGTGAATTGGAACATTATAATTGTGGTGCTCAAACTCGTAGAACTGGCAATGCTGAAATTTTACTAACTGATTCATTATTGATAAATCCATTTGATGCTTTGCAAAATAATATTGAAGAAGGCGATATGGTTTGCATTGAAAGTGCAAGAGGAAAAATTGATGTGAAAGCTAAAATTACCGACGAAGTAAAACCAGGTATTCTTTCTTCCACATTTCATTATCCTGAAGTTAGCATGAATATATTAACTAGCTCGGTAACCGATGGGGATGCACTTTGCCCTGAATATAAAGTATGTGCTGTGCGCATTAGGAAGAGTAAAGGCAAGTATAAAATTTCAAAAAATTAAAAGATATTCACTTAAATTTATTTAAAAAAAAAGTTATGTATAAAATTATTTTCTCATTAGCAGCGTCAATTTTAGTTTTATTTACTCATGCAAAAGCGCAAGAATTTAACAGCTCGGTCCCTAAAAAAATTGTGATCGTATTGAGTACAAAAGATTACGCTACCGCAAAAAATTTTGCAATTGAAGTTTCTAAAAAATTAGGAAAATCTTTAGAGTTGAATGGACTAAAACCCAATAGAGAATTAGGTTTAACGTTTAGCAAAGAAGATTGTGAGTCCTATGGTTATCCCTGCTATATACCAAGAGGAGAAGGCAACGCAGAAAATAGCGATTATATCTCTGTTGAGTATTCTAATGGCTACGAAGGCTTTGCAAAAGGATATTATATTGTAGTAGCAGGCATTGGCGATCCTAATTCTGCTTTTCTAACAAGAGTTTTAGCGAATGCAAAAAGATATTATAAAGATGCTTATGCTAAACAAACAAAAGTATGGTTTGGTTGCATGCATTAATGGATGATTTAATTAAAATAAATATCCCTCAAAGCGCGCTTGTATTAAAACCTAACATCTATGAAAAAACTATTTTCATTTATTGCCGTTCTAATGATTTCATCTTGTTGTAAAGTTAAAATTGAATTCGAATCAATCAAGAAAATTTCATTTGTCAATTTTTCGATCAGTGAAGTGGATACCTTTTATGTTTTACCTATTATTAAAGACAGTGTAATTAATTTTTCTGAATATTATTTATTTCAAGAAACGACTACGAATTTATCTACTACATTACTTAAAAATAGTTTAAAACCTTTTTCTCAAATTGAAATTGTTTTAAAAGATACCAGCAAACGATTTTTAATTGATAGCATCATTTCTCATACTGAAAAATTAGGCAAAGGCAGATGTGCTGGAAGTATTACTAAAATTGATGGGTATAAAATCAATGGTATCTTTAAGCCATTGAATTATATAGAAGTTGTAAAATAATTTTAAAATCTAAATCCTAAATTAACTCCACCGCCTCTTATTCCAACACCATTCATGGAACCTTGCACGGTTAGTTTGTTAGCAGAAACTTCATATTTGAAATTCTTCACTAAATTGGCTATGGATACTTGTGTAGTAGCTAAAAAATCTCTTACATCTTGTTGGTCATTTACAGATAAAGTAACCGAAGAATTAGAAGTGATATCAATAGCAGTTGTCATATAATGAGTACCAATAATGAATATATCCAATGATACACTTTTGCCAATTTTAAAATGTTGGCCGATCATTAATCCACCACCAAAAGACAAAAAGCTTCCTTTCGTTGTAATATTTTGTGCTTTGTTAAAATCATCAGTGTAATTGATAGGAAATGAAATATCTGTATTTCTAATTCTGAAATATGGAGCCAAATAAAACCCTTTTAATGCACGACGGAAATACAATCTAAATTCTGGAGTGATAGCCCAACCACTTATTTTTAAATTTTTAAAAACCTTAGCAGTGTCATCAATGAAGTTTGAAAAAAGCTCAACTGCAGGCAAGTTGCTTTCTAAAGAATATCGACCTTGTAAAGCAAAAGAAAAGTTTTTAGTCAATGCTCTTTCATATTGTAATCCAATTATTTTATTATTGAGCGAAGATAAATTTAGTTTAATTACATTCTTTTTGTCTGTATTCTCTTCATCTTTGCTAGAGCTAAATTCACCACTAATTCCACCACCCATAATTCTAAATCTACCATCTTCTACATAATGACGTTGAGCATATAGATGATTCAATGAAAATATTAAAGCAATAAGGAATACTATTTGTTTCATAAAAAAAATTAAACTCAAATATATATCATATCCTCAATATGCTGTATTTTTTTTAGTAAAGCTTCTAAAAAAAATATTCTTACATCCTAAATTTGGGGTATTTCACAAGGTTGTAGATATAACTTCTATTCCTATATTTGCAACTATGGAATTATCAAAAAACTATATCCCTCAAGAAGCAGAGAACAAATGGTACGAACATTGGGTAAATAGTGGCTATTTTAGCTCTACACCCAACGAAAAACCAGCATATACCATTGTAATTCCACCACCAAATGTTACGGGTGTTTTGCATATGGGACATTGTTTAAATAATACCATTCAAGATATTTTAATCAGACGAGCAAGAATGCAAGGGTTTAATGCATGTTGGGTGCCAGGTACCGATCATGCTTCTATTGCAACTGAAGCGAAGGTTGTACAAATGTTACGTGAAAAAGGAATTACAAAATCATCTCTTACTCGGGAAGAATTTTTGGACTATGCTTGGGAATGGAAAGAAAAATATGGTGGAATCATTCTTAAACAATTGCGCAAGTTGGGTTGTTCATTAGATTGGGACCGAACATCTTTTACAATGGATGATGATTACTATAAAGCCGTAATTAAAATATTTGTAAAACTATACAACGACGGCATTATTTATAGAGGTTTGCGCATGGTCAATTGGGATCCTGCAAGTAAAACAGCTTTAAGTGATGAGGAAGTAATTTTTAAAGAAATCGATTCCAAATTATATTATGTAAAATATCCATTAGTTGAAGATAATTCTAAATATATGATGGTGGCTACAACACGCCCTGAAACCATTTTAGGTGATGTAGCCATTTGTGTAAATCCTGCGGATGAGCGCTATAAAGATTGGGTAGGAAAAGAAGTGGTAGTGCCTATCATTAATCGAAAAATAAAAATTATTGCTGATGAATATGTAGATGCAGAGTTTGGAACAGGCGCTTTAAAAATTACTCCAGCGCATGATAAAAATGACAATGAAATTGGACGAAAACACAATTTGAAATCAATTGATACATTGGATGCAGATGGTAAGTTTACAGCAGCACAATTGGAAGAAGAATGGATCAATGATTTAGTAAAAAGTTACCAAGGAATTGATCGATTTGATTTGCGTAAAAAAATAGTGGAAGACATTTCAGCACTTGGTCAAATTGAAAAAATAGAAGATTATAAAGGGCAAGTAGGAACGAGTGAAAGAACCGGAGCTGTGATAGAATCTCGATTGAGTATGCAATGGTTCATGGATATGAAAACGTTTTTAGGGAAACACCCTGAAACCTTATCTGCTGTGATGAATGATGAAATTAAATTTCATCCAGCAAAACTAAAAAATACGTATAATCATTGGTTAGAAAATATTAAAGATTGGTGTATTAGTCGCCAACTTTGGTGGGGTCAGCAAATACCTGCTTGGTATGATGAAAATGGAAATTTTGTTGTTGCAGAAACTCTTGAAGCTGCAAAAGCGATGTTCGAAATTCAATTTCCGAATTCCGAACATCAAACATCGAATATCGTTCAAGATGAAGATTGTTTAGATACTTGGTTTTCATCTTGGTTATGGCCAATGGAAGTTTTCAAGGGGATCAGTAATCCAAATAATGAAGAAGTAAATTATTATTATCCAACGACCACCTTGGTTACAGGGCAAGATATTATTTTCTTTTGGGTGGCTCGAATGATTATGGCAGGATTTGAATTTAAACAACAAATTCCGTTTAAAGATGTTTATTTCACGGGCATGGTGCGTGATAAGCAAGGTCGGAAAATGAGCAAACAATTGGGCAATAGCCCTGATTTATTGGGCCTTATTGATCAATTCGGAGCCGATGCTGTACGTTTTGGAATTATGATTACTTCACCAGCAGGAAATGATTTGTTATTTGATGAAAGTGGATTGGAGCAAGGAAAAATGTTTGGCAATAAAATATGGAATGCCATGAAATTGCTTCATATTTTAAATGAAAAAGAGAAAGTAGTGGACGATCACAATGAAGCCATTTTCCCTTCGATTTGGTTTGAAGCACGATTGGCTGAAGTGCAAAATTTAATAGAACAAGATTGCAAAGAATTCAAATTAAGTGAAGCATTGAAAAAAGTGTATTCACTTATTTGGGATGATTATTGTAGCTGGTATTTAGAGTGGATTAAACCTGCACAAGATCAACCGATTAATCAATACAATATTGACAAAGCCTTCTTCTTTTTTGAAGAATTAATGAAAATATTGCATCCTTTTATGCCTTTCATTACGGAAGAAATATATCATTCTTTAAAAGAAAGAAAAGAAGGAGATGATATTACCATTTCAAAGTTGTTAGATGCTAG
>CANHJA010000143.1 GCA_947460795.1 Bacteroidota bacterium
GGAATTACAGCTGATATTTTAGACAGAGTAGAAGCCTTAGTAAACACAGGTGTAGATGTAGTTACATTAGACTCTGCACATGGCCATTCAAAAGGGGTATTAGAAGCAGTGAAAAAAGTAAAAAAAGCCTATAAAAATTTACAAGTGATTGCAGGAAATGTAGCTACTGCGGAAGGTGCAAAAGCTTTGGCAGCAGCCGGTGCAGATGCAGTGAAAGTAGGGGTTGGTCCGGGTTCTATTTGTACCACTCGTATTGTTACCGGTGCAGGAGCTCCTCAATTAACAGCTATAATGGATGCGGCACAAGCATTAAAAGGAACTGGGATTCCTGTAATTGCTGATGGAGGCATTCGATATACAGGTGATTTAGTAAAAGCTTTGGTGGCTGGAGCATCTTCAGTTATGGCTGGTTCTGTGTTTGCGGGTGTAGATGAAAGCCCTGGTGAGACAATAATTTTTGAGGGAAGAAAATTCAAATCCTACAGAGGCATGGGTAGTGTGGAAGCAATGCAAGAAGGAAGTAAAGACCGTTATTTTCAAGATGTAGAATACGATATCAAAAAATTAGTACCGGAAGGAATCGTAGGTCGTGTGCCATATAAAGGAACACTGAATGAAGTAGTTCATCAATTTATTGGAGGCTTACGAGCTGGTATGGGTTATTGTGGTGCCAAAGATATTAAAACCCTACACAATGCAAAATTTGTTCGAATTACCAATGCAGGGATGAGAGAAAGTCATGCACATGATGTAGTAGTAACTAAAGAGTCGCCGAATTACACAAGATAAGCCTACCTTTCATTCAAAGAAGGGTTATCTCAATTTTATTAATTTGGTTATTTGAAAATGGGTTTATGAAAAAAAACAATATAGCAAAAGCAATCACAACAGGTAAAAGGCTTCTAATTCCTCTGCTGGTAGGTTTTAGGGGTAAGTTATATTCCTTATTTGTTTTAATATTTTCATTGATATCAACTGCCAATTGTCAATCTTCAACAGATTCATTCAAAAATCAATCTCCATTAAGAATTAGCTTGCTAACATGTGGTTCTGGAGAAGACTTGTATTCAGTTTATGGGCATTCTGCAATTCGTGTCGTTGATTCTTCTGCAATGACAGATATTGTTTATAATTATGGTACGTTTAATTTCAGTGACCCTGATTTTTATTTAAAGTTTACAAGAGGTAAATTATTATATTATGTGAATGATGAACCATTTGATGCATTCATGAACATCTATTTCCAAGATGGAAGAAGTGTTTATGAGCAAGTTTTAAATTTAAAATCTGCGGATGCACAAACTGTCAATGATTTTTTAATCAATAATTTAAAAGAAGAAAACAAATATTATAAATATGATTTTTTATTTGATAATTGTTCTACTCGTTTGAAAGATATTTTTACTTTGTCATTTGGAAAACGTTTTCAGCTTGGACATGTGATTGCCGATGATAGCATGTCGTTTAGAACGGTACTAAATTATTACGAGCGCAATATTCATTGGGAACGATTTGGTATTAATTTATTGTTGAGTAATCAAGTAGATGATAAAATGACGAATGAACAATCTACTTTTTTGCCGGATTATTTAATGCGAGCATTTGCTGTTTCTACATTGGATGGCAGTTCAATTGTTAAAGAAACGATGCAACTTTTGCCAGAAAAAAACAACACTCATTCAGCAACCAATGAACCTAAATTATATGGGTGGTTTTTGCTTTTAGCAGTCCTCTTGATTTCTTTTTCACCAATGAAGAAGCACTTAATTTATTTTGATGTGTTGTTTTTCTTAATGCTAGGTTTGCTCGGTTTTGTTATTATGTTTATGTGGTTTGGAACCGAGCATACAGTGTGTGCTTGGAACAGAAATTTGTTATGGGCCTTCCCATTGCATGTTGTATTTGCATTTTTAATTCCAAGAGAATCGACAAAAAAAATAATGTATGCCAAATACACAAGTATGTTATTAGTAGTTTCAATGTTTTATAGCTTATTTGCACAACAAGAATATATTGCTGAAATAACACCTATACTTATTTTAATTTTATATCGGCTGTCAAAATATTCAAAACCTTCAATGAATAATATGGCTTTTAAAAAGTTTTTCTAAATGCTGGTAAAACTAAATAGTACTCGTTTCCGAAATTGTTTTTATCAAAAAAAAGGAGCCGGTAAGCCTATTTTTTTAGTACATGGTTTTGGTGAAGATGCTGCTATTTTTGAAAATCAAATAGATGAATTACAAAATACATTTGAATTAATAATTCCTGATTTGCCGGGTAGTGGTTTGTCTCAGTTATATGATGAAGCATTGAGCATGGAGCTATTCGCTGAATTTATTTATGAAATTGTGGAGCAAGAGAAATTTCAAAAAATAATTTTATTGGGGCATTCAATGGGAGGCTATTTGACTATGGCTTTTGCAGAAAAATACCAACATAAATTATTTGCCTTTGGCCTCATACATTCCAGCGCCTATGCTGATGATGAATCTAAAAAAGAAACTCGAAAGAAGTCGATAAAATTAATTGAAAATGATGGGAAAGAAATTTTTCTAAAGGCTATGATTCCAAACTTATATAGTGAAGAGTCAAAATTAATGTATCAGGTTGAGATGCAAAATCACTTAAAAATGGCTCTGAATATTTCAACAAAAGCGTTAGTCGGATATTATCAAGCCATGATTAATAGAACCGATAAAAGGCATGTTTTAAAATCATCAAAAGTGCCTGTATTGTTTGTTATTGGGAAAAAAGACAACGCAATTCCTTACCAACAAATGATAGAACAAGCGAGTATGCCAGCGGTTGCAAAAGTTGAGATTTTAGAAAAAGTAGGGCATACTTCTATGTATGAAAATAAAAAAGCGTTAAATAGTATTATAAATAACTTTTGTTTATATGTTTTTAGACAAGAAATAGTTTAATTTTGTTTAAGCAGATGAAATATTTACTTTATATATTCACTTTTCTCTTTATCTCAAATCATTTGAAAGCTACACATATTGTGGGAGGCGATGTTACATACAACGTAAATCCTGTAACTAATGCATATGAATTTACTGTAAATGTATACAGAGATTGCTTACCTCAATCACAAGGTGGTGGTAGTCCTCAAGCGCTAATTGATGATGAGTTTGGCTATTTTACAATTTATAATGGGTTCAATTTTTTTTTAATTGACTCAATATACGCTACTAATAAATTTTTAGTCCCAGTCAATTTTTCAAATAGTTGTATAAATAATCCACCCAATACTTGTATTAGTCAACTTCAATTTAAGTTTACAAAAGTATTGCCACCAAGTACCAAGTCTTACACGCTTTTGTATCAACGGTGTTGCAGAAACAACAGTGTCAATAATTTAGTGACTCCTGGAGGAACAGGGGCTACATTTTTATGTGAAATCCCACCAAATATTTATAATAATTCTGCAAAATATAAAAATTATCCACCTCAAATTATTTGTATAAATAATCCATTTGTATATGATAATTCGGCTATTGATGCAGATGGAGATTCACTTTCATATGAATTTTGTCAAGCGTTTGATGGAGGAGATGATCAAACACCGAATGGTTCAAAACCTAAAATTGAAGATCCATTTTTGCCTACTATTTTTCCTGTAAAATATAAATCTCCTTTTAATTCAAATGTTCCATTAGGGGGTAATCCCATTTTAGATATTGACAGTAAAACAGGATTGATAACCGGAGTACCTAATATTTTAGGAAGATTCGTAGTTACTGTTTGTTGTCATGAGTGGCGAAATGGAGTAATGATAAACACGATCAAAAGAGATTTTCAATTTGTAGTAACGGATTGCTCAAAAGCGGTAGTGGCCAATATGCCACAGTATTCGGAATTTCCAAATACCTATATTGTAAGTTGTAAATCCAAAACGATTAAATTTGATAATACGAGCATTGGGGGCTTTAATTATTTTTGGGACTTTGGAGTTAATGGAATTACAACAGATACCTCTTCTGCTTTTTCACCAAGTTATACTTACACAGACACAGGAACTTATATCGTGAAATTATTAGTGAATAAGGGGTCTACTTGCCCAGATTCTATCAATAAAATAGTGAAAGTTTATCCAACCTTTGAAACTAATTTTGACTATTTTGGATTGCTTTGCCCTCAAAGCCCAATGTATTTTACAGATCAATCCTCTTCAACATTTGATGTAGTCAATTATTGGAAATGGAATTTTGATGATGGAACTACATCTGCGGATAAAAACCCGCAACACTATTTTCCTAATATTGGTAAAAGTTTCAATGTAAGTCTCATCTCTGGGAATAAATTTGGCTGTAGAGATACATTTTCTCAAACATTGCAAATTCCAAAAGTTCTAATATCAGCAGGCAATGATACTGTAATTGTAAAAAATATTCCATTGCAATTAAACGGGAAAGGAGCGAGTAACTATGTCTGGTCTCCTGCTACCAAATTAGATAATCCAATTATCAATAATCCGATTTTTGTTTCAAGTGATACTGGCAAATTTGAATACATTTTGCAAGGCACTACAAATAATGGCTGCGTAGGAAATGATACCATCAACATTACGGTAGCATCAGGGCCTTATTTATCTGTACCCAATGCGTTTTCACCCAATGGGGATGGCTTAAATGACTACTTTAGAATATTGGCTGCCGGATTTACAAAAATAAATGCCTTCAAAATCTTTGACAGATGGGGTAAAATGGTTTATTCTTCGAATAGTTTCAAAATAGGTTGGGATGGATTTGTGAATGGAAGAAGATGTGAAGTTGGAACTTATTTTTGGTTTTTAGATGCAGTTGATTTAGAAGGTAAAACAAAAACACTTAAAGGCGATGTTACGCTTGTTCAATAAAAAATAATACATGAATAAAACGATATTAATTACAGGAGCGACTTCTGGTATTGGGAAAAGCACAGCCAATATGTTTGCACAAAAGGGATACAAATTAATTTTAACGGGGAGAAGAAAAGAACGTTTAGAAGAATTAAAAGATCAATTACAAACAAATTATAATTCAATCATTCAAACATTAAATTTTGATGTTCGAGATTTAGAAGAAACCCGCAAAGCAATTTCTTCCATAGATAGAAATAGGTTTCCAACCATCGATATTTTATTAAATAATGCAGGTTTAGCTTCAGGCATGGGCCCCATTGATGATGGACAATATGATGATTGGAATGTGATGATTGATACCAATGTAAAAGGACTTTTATATGTTAGTAAAGAAATAATGCCATTGCTAAAACAACAGGGATTTGGTCACATTATTAATATCAGTTCTACGGCTGGTAAAGATGTGTATCAAAATGGAAATGTATATTGTGCAAGCAAACATGCCGTTGATGCCTTGACAAAAAGTATGCGCATTGATTTGTTGCCTTATGGAATAAAAGTGACTTCTATCAATCCAGGTGCTTGCGAGACTGAGTTCTCGTTAGTTCGGTTTAAGGGAGATGAGGAAAAAGCAAAAGCAGTTTATGATGGATTTACGCCGCTAACGCCAGAAGATGTTGCGGACGCTATTTATTATACTGCAACGTTGCCAAAACATGTTTGTATTAATGATTTAACACTCACATGCCTCACACAAGCAAATGCAAATTATAACATCAAAAAAAATAGTTAAATATTAAATTCTTAGAATTAATTTTATCATTTACAATTTATTATTACCAAAATGTACATTCAACAATTATATACAAATTGCTTATCTGAAGCTGCTTATTTTATTGAGTCAGAAGGAGAAGTTGCCATCATAGATCCATTAAGAGATATTGATATTTATATTAAGATGGCATCTGAAAAAAATGCCAAAATCAAATACATATTTGAAACACACTTTCATGCCGATTTTGTAAGTGGACATATTGATCTAGCAGAAAAAACGGGAGCACAAATTATTTATGGCCCAGATGCAAAAACATCTTTTTCAAAACACATGGCAAAAGATGGAGAAGA
>CANHJA010000144.1 GCA_947460795.1 Bacteroidota bacterium
CACTGTAAGGATTTTGAACTTCTAAACTCACATATTTTAAAATTGTCAGAATTTGATTTGACAATACATCATGCAATAAATTTTGACTTTTTTTCGTGTAAAAAGGAATGTTTAGCAACTTTAAATATTCTGCCAACTCCAAACAGTTTTTATTATCATAAAACAACACGGCAATTTCTTTAGCCTCAACACCGCTGTTTATCAAGCGTTGAATTTCTTTAGCAATATATATTTTTTCATATCGGCTGTTATGAAAGCTTAGTAATTTGGGTTGAAAATCGTTCCCCGAACTTGTAGTATGATACGAAACTAAATTTTTATCTAAATCCGGATTGGCTGTTACCAATCTTCCACCTGCTTTTTCAATTAAATTTTTTGAAATATCTAAAATTCCTTGATACGATCGATAGTTTGTTTTCAAACAAATTTCTACCAACCCATGTGGCGCATATTTTTCTTTAAACAAATTCATATTCTCAACACTTGCTCCTTGAAAACGGTAGATAGATTGATCGTCATCGCCTACTACAAAGGTGTTTGGAGCCTCATCGTAGTTGCTCATTAAATTAATGAGTTCCATTTGAGAACCATTGGTGTCCTGAAATTCATCTACCAACAAAAATTGGTATTTCTCTTGGTAAAAAGACAAAACATCTTGGTTATCTGTCAATAATTTAATTACCCAATTCACCATGTCATCAAAATCGTAGCGTTGATTTTTCAACATAATTTTTCGATATTCATCAAATAAAACAATTGCATCCAATGACTTTTCGTAGGCTTGAATATGTTTTAAAATATCCGCTTTTATTTTTCCTTTTGAGCTCCCTCTTGATGAAATGCTGCTTTCATCCGTTTTTAAAAAATTGATGTGTTCCTTTGTCTTTTCAGTTAAATACTCCGCAGACCAATTTTCTTGTTTCATTTTAGAAAACAAATTCAACAAATATTTTGCTTCTTTGTTTGGATTTTTTCCATTGTAAAGGGCATTCGTTTTCGGAACTGACAATAGGATTTCTTTGATGTATTGTATTTTTTCTAATTCAGAAACTGCATCCAAACTCTCTTTATGAAAGAGGGATATATTTTGTTGAATAATTTCATTGCAATAAGAATGATAAGTGTGCACGGCAATGTGTTGTGCTGTTTCGGCACCAATTAAACGAAACAATCGATCACGCATGTTTTTCTTACCTTCTTCGGTATAGGTTAAACATAAAATATTTTGCGGTTGTACTTGTGCATCACTCAATAATAAATTCGCAATTCGCAATGACAAAATTTGTGTTTTACCCGTTCCAGGACCTGCAATTACCATAACTGGACCAAAAATAGTTTCTACCGCTTTTTTTTGTTGAGGATTTAATTTCTCAAAGTCTTGTTGGAATTGTTCGATGTAATTCGTTTTTGTCATTTTGATTGTTTTTTTAGTTTACAAAGATGCTGATTAGGTACGCAATGAGTTTATGCAGTGATTTTATTTTTAAAAAATAATCTATGGTTCAATGAAGCCAATTCCATTTTAAAGGATGAAAGAAAATGAAATCTACACCATAAAATTAAAAAAAAGGGTTACAATTTGTAACCCTTTTCATGAATATTTTTATTTATTATTTTAGAAACGAGGACAAGCAAAGTTGTATGTACGAGTATCGTTTCTAATAATAGAACCATTGTAAATTAAAGAAATTTCCAATGCCCCATTTCCTTTAGTAGCAGGCGTGAAGCCAGATAAGTTAATATCGTAGCTAATTCCTAATTTAGCTTTTGCCCACTCAAAACCTACATAAGGAGCAATTGCATCAGCATAACGATACCATGAACCGATGTAGAATACTGAGTTTGCAACATCATCTTCATGATTTGGATTCATGATGAAACCTGTTGCTGCGCCCACTACAATTTCATTTGCTTTACCTTGTTGTTGATACATCCCACTTACAAACAACATTGAATTTTCATTCATTTGTAAAGAACCTCCAATAGATGCAGTTACTCTTGAATTTATTTTATGATTGCCATTCAAAAAAGTTTCTACAGGTTGAGTTAAATGATAGTATGAAAAACCTGCATACATGTTTGCACGGTCGTTTACATAGCCAGAATATAAAATCCCTGCGTTGAAATCAGGATATGTTAAATCTGCCGCACCTGTTGTTTCATTTGTTGGCAAATCAGCTAATCCTGTAGATGCTTGGTATTGATCTTCAAATTTTAATTTAGCAAAATTGATACTTTTTTGTACCATAACTCCTTGTAAACCAATAGAAAGATTTCTTGGTTTATCCTCATCACTGCTTAATCTTTTATGATAAGCCAATGATAATCCGGTTGTAATGTTTTGCAATGCGCCAGTACCTGATTTATCGTATACAGCGATCACACCTACTCCAAGTGCATCTCCATTTAATTTACCTCTTAATGTAGCCATATCATACGATAAAGAACCTGTTTGATACGGAGTCGCATTTACACTTCCCCACTGACTACGATAGTTGCCAGAAACGCGCCAATCAGAATTTACCAATCCAGTATTTGCAGGGTTTAACGTTAACGGTGAAGTAAAATACTGCGTAAAATGGACATCTTGAGCCATCGCTTCTAAAGAAAACAAAGTGGCTAATGCAAGTAATATTTTTTTCATAATCAAGTATAAATTTTATTATTAACTCATTGCGTTTTAGCAATAATTAGATGTTAAAGGTAAAACGTTTTTTCTAATAAAAAAACAGGTTCTTAAAAAAAGACGTTTTTATGACAAAGAAGGTTGGTTTGTACTTATTTAGATGTCAATATGTTAAAATTAAACTATAATTTTTCATCTGCCCTTTTGAATACATGTTTATTGTAACTTTGTTTTTATAATTTACGCTGCATGTTTCGTTACATATACATATTAATCGTCGGATATATTATTCTTAAAATAATTCGACTTTTTATAGACCCTTTATTTCAACCTAAAAAAGCAACCACAACTTCTTCTAATGATCCATTAAAAAATAAAGCAACTCCCAAAAAGCAAAATTCAAACTTGGGAGAATATATAGATTATGAAGAAGTGAAATAATTTTTCACAAAAAAGCAATAACAACCTATCAATAATTATTAACCTACTACCAAAAAAATGGCATTTATTTTTTTAGCTGCAAGGAAAACTATTTTGCTTTAAAAATATCGTCCTCCATGGTCATGTTGTCTTTTAGATGGATTGTTTTTATTCCTAATTGGCTAGCCGATTCAATGTGTTGAATGCTGTCATCTATAAACAACGTTTCTTCTTTTTTTAGATTGTTTTCACTTAATACCAATTCGAATATTTTCGGATCTGGTTTACGCAAACCTACTCGATGAGAAAGATATACTCGATCAAAAAACAAGGCCAACGAGGGATATCCGCATTGAACTTTCAGCATTTCATTGAATGCTTTTTCATGAATTTCATTGGTGTTACTCAATAAATAAATATTGTAATGCAATTGCAGTTGTTGCAAAATTTGCAATCTTCTCAAAGGAAATTCTAATAAAATACTATTCCATGCGGCGATAATTTCTGAGTCAGAAATTTCTAAATCGCTCGATTCTTTTATTTTTTGCACAAATTCTTTTTCAGAAATTTTACCTGTTTCTAACAAATCAAACAATTCCACTTGATTTTGTTTTGAATACAATTTTTCTACTTCTCTAACGCCTAACTTTCTAAATTCTTCTTGAGGTCTTTTATAGTCGATATTTAAGATAACACCCCCTAAATCGAAAATAATATTTTTAATTCCTTGCATTTTATCAAATATTTTTTCAAAAAAACAACTTATTTATATACTTTTGCACTCCCAAGGATTTTTTCTTTGGAAAAGATTGAAAAATCTTTGGTCCTATAGCTCAGTTGGTTAGAGCACCTGACTCATAATCAGGGGGTCCTTGGTTCAAGTCCAAGTGGGACCACCGGTAAATAAAGGGTTTCAGACGATACAAGTTTGGAACCCTTTTTTTGTGCAAGAAAAATGCATGATTTTTAATTGTAAATGGTGATAATTGGTATCGCTATATTGAATTTTGAGCTTAGTTACAGTAGAGAAATTTTCTACCCAACGGATATATTTTTTGGTTTTTTATCTGAAAATTAAATTTCAATATAATTTTCTTTGGCCAATCCACTTCAGCAGAAACTGAAGAAGAAACAATCCAAAAACATTCAGATGTTTTAAAATGATTGAAAAAGAAATGATCAATTCGACAAATTCACGATCTCACAAAAAACCGACCAATCCCATTTTAAATGTAAAACCAAGGGCAAATAAACTACAAATGATATAATACTTTCACTAAAGTTTATATCCTGATGAAATATGTATTCAATACTTTGATTAGAAGGACTTTTGATGATTTGGGATTGGGTAATTTCTGTCAACATGTTAAATTTATGCAAAAGACTAAAACGTGTAAAATATTTTGCTATTTTCGAAAGATAAAATACTTAATTAGTTGATTTACAAAGGTATATTAAAGTAAAAATTTAAAACAAAGAAGTACTATGAAAAAACTATTTTTTATTGCCATACTTATTTTAATTGGCAACTCAATAAATGCCCAAACAAATAAAGGCCTATGTAGTGTAGAAGTCAGTGATATTTCTAAAGCAATAAGCTTCAACTATTTATTAGGGTATACTGTGACATTTAAAAACAACACAAAAAAGACAGTGGATGGTATTTATTGGAAAGTATATTATTATAACAATGCAAATGAATTAATAGAAAGCGATAATTCTTCCTTTAATTCCACTAATATAATTGACCCCATCTCTCCTGGGCATACTAAAACCTTAGCTCGTAGCCCAAGGGTTAAAGGAGCTTCGGTCGTAATTGTTAAAATTACAAAAGTGCATTTCACTGACGGAACGAGTTGTAATTAATCATTATGAAAAAAATAATTTTACTCATCCTTTTCACTTTCTCCATCAACGTAGTTTTTGCAGATAGCCCATTGACTTCAACTAATTTTTATCAAGCCTATTTGGATGTTCCAATGGTGGCCAAAGCATCCAATTCAAATGGGGTTTTAACTGATGAAGTATTTGATTATTTAAATTCTACAACAAGCAGTATTGATAAAAAAATAGCGGTGATTAATGCGCTAAAATGGAACATTGATGGAAAAAATAATTCAACCCTGTATCTTAACAATTTGATGCTCCTTCATAAAGAATATACGACTACTGCTTTTTACAACCTTGCAACTGCGGACGAATTAATATGCTATGCCTATTTAAAAGCGATGGACAATTATTTTGATGTAAAGGAGGCTTCCTTATTTTCCGCTCAAGCTTTAAAACGCAACCCTAAATCATATACCATTGCTATTATTAACCAATTAATTATCGTTCAAATGTTGTTGAATCGACAAAAGGAATGGTGTGGGATTTATCGTTCTATGAACAACATCAGAGAAAATAAAGATTTAATAGTTGATTTTAGGAAAGAAGCATCTACTGTCATTTTTAATTATACCGATATATATAAAGAATATTGTACCATTTGGCACTCAATTAAAAAAATCTTTTAAAGGGAATTAAAAATTATAAACAATTATTTATACGCCTTAAAATTTAAAAAAGCAAAATTTATATCTATTGGGAATCATCCGAAAAGCCAATTAAAACATTGAAGTAGGAGTTAAATTAAAAATTTATTATTTATGAAAAAATACTTTATTCTAACATGCCTATTTTTAATGGCTTTGGGAGCAAATGCTCAAAATTCTAAATATTGTTCGGAGACGGATCAAGGAAGTTATGAAATCACTTTGATAGACGACGGCACCTATAAAGCAACCTTCAATTATTATGACTCCTATGGCATACAATTAAAGTCTACACAAGGAAAATGGACCATCAGAGATGAAGGTTTTTATGGCCCTTCTTATAGATTAACGTTTGAATTTACTGGTGCAAATTCTAATTTACC
>CANHJA010000145.1 GCA_947460795.1 Bacteroidota bacterium
CAAGTATGAAATGGAAACATCGGCATTTTAATTGCAAAAGCTAAAAATACCAACCAAAACATCCAATTTTGCATGCTTGCAGACATTGATTTGCCAGACTCTACAAAACTTGTCCATGCAAATGAATGAATGGTTGTATGATTATAAATGATTAAAAAAGCAACCAATAATAATAAGCTTCCAATAAATGTATACACGAAAAATTTGAAGGTTACTTTGATTCTATTTTCTCCTCCAAATAATGAACTTAAAAAGTAAACAGGGATTAAAGCCAATTCCCAAAAAATATAAAATACCAATGCGTCGTTTGCTAAAAATACACCCATCAATCCTGCTTGTGCCAAAGACATCAAACCATAAAAAGTAGATTTGTTTTCAAAACTTTTGTCATTTAAAAATAGATATACCAATGGGAAAATAATGGCGGTTAAAGCAAGCATTAATACTTGCAATCCACTGTTGATATTCAATGCAAAATTGGCTCCTAATGAAGGGATCCAAGTAGCATCAATTGCAATAGGAGCATGCCCATTGTAATAAGTGAATGCGCTAAACAAGGTAGCAGCTAAAGTAAGTAATGAGGCTCCTAAAGCAGGCAATTGGCTGTTGTTCTTTGTTAAAAAAGAAACTAAACCACCAATAATCGGAACTAATATGAGTATAATCAGTAACATGTATTTATTTTTCTGTCTATGTATTAATTTTTGTTAAACCAAAGCTGAATGATAAATAACAGCGCAATACCTAGCACCATTAAAAATAAATAAAATCCAACCAAGCCACTTTGTAATATTCTCAAACGGTTGCTTCCGTCTTGAATTAATTTTCCTATCCCATTTACCAAGCCATCGATTCCCATTTTTTCTATATACTTTTCATAAAAAAATGATTTTTTGTACAATGGTTTAACAATGGTTGCATCATATGCTTCATCAATGTACCATTTATTTTCAAAGAATTTTGCAATTCCTGTGCTGTTTTTAGATGCATTGTATTTTTTGAATCCTGCATAAGCCAATAAAATTCCTCCTATTGCTACAAGAACAGCTATGCCCATCATCATCATTTCATTTGATGCTGAAAGTTCAGCACCTTCATGTGCAGATACGCCAATTACAGATTCTAATAAATGGTTTAATTGGTGAGAACCACCTAAAACATGTGGCACTCCAATAAAGCCACCCACTATAGACAGTATGGCAAGTACGATTAACGGTGTGGTCATTAAAGATGGACTTTCATGTAAGTGTTCTTTTTGATGTTGAGTTCCTCTAAATTCACCCCAAAAAGTAACAAACAATAAACGAAACATATAGTAAGCCGTCATAAAAGCAGCCAACATGCCTAAACTCCAAAATAGTTTGCCATATGCAGGATGCATGAAAATATGCAACATAATTTCATCTTTAGAAAAGAAGCCACTTAATGGAGGAATACCAGCAATAGCAATGCATCCTATAAAGAAAGTAGCGTAAGTAATTTTCATGTGTTTTGATAATCCACCCATATTGCGAATGTCTTGCTCACCATCACAAGCATGAATAACAGATCCTGATCCTAAGAACAACAACGCTTTAAAAAATGCATGGGTAATCACATGAAAAATGGCAGCAGTATATGCTCCAACTCCTAAAGCCATAAACATAAACCCGAGTTGAGAAACCGTTGAATAGGCCAATACTTTTTTAATATCGTTTTGTTGAGTAGCAATTGTGGCTGCTAATAATGCAGTTGCTAAACCAATAATTAAAATTACTTGTTGAGCATGAGGTACAGTTGAAAAAATAAAATGACTTCGTGTAATCATATAAATACCGGCTGTTACCATCGTAGCAGCATGAATTAAGGCAGAAACGGGAGTCGGGCCAGCCATCGCATCTGGCAACCAAGTAAATAATGGAATTTGAGCCGATTTACCAGTTGCTCCTACAAAGAAGCACAATGCAATAGCAGTGGTATATGTTGCATCAAAAGGTGCTGCAGCCATTAATGTTTGTAGTTCTGCAAATTCCAATGTGCCATATTTTGAAAATACTAAAAATATACCTACCAAAAATCCTAAATCACCTATGCGATTCATGATGAATGCTTTTTTTGCCGCATTGGTATAATCTATATTTTTATACCAGAAGCCTATTAATAAGTAAGAACATAAGCCAACACCTTCCCAGCCAATAAATAATATTAAGTAGTTAGAACCCAATACCAACAACAACATAGAGAAAATGAATAAATTCAAATAAGCAAAAAACTTACCAAAACCTTCATCATGACTCATGTAGGAAATAGAATAGATGTGGATTAAAAATCCTATACCTGTAATTACTAGTAAGAAAATACTACTGAGTGCATCTACTTGAAATGCAAATGGTATTTTCATGGTAGCTACATGAATAAAATCAGCAATTGGTACAATTTGAGTTGTTGGATTGCCTTTTACTTCAAAAAATATCAATAATGAAACCACAAAGGATGCAAGAATTGCCAATGAAGCAATCCAACCATTTGTTTTTCCTAATTTATTACGTCCTAAACCGGTGATTAAAAAACCAATCAATGGAAATAAAGGCACTAGCCAAATCATTTTTGCCATATTTTACTACTTAATTTTTTAATCTGTTTAAAATATTAATATCTACCGATCGAACTTTACGATATGCCAATACAACTATAGATAAGCCTACGCTAACTTCCGCAGCTGCTACAACCATAATGAAAAATACAAATAATTGTGCACTCGCATCGTTGTGCATTTTGCTAAAAGTTACTAAAAGTAAATTCACGGCGTTTAGCATCAGTTCAATACACATGAGTATAATAATGGCATTTCGACGCATCAAAACACCCATTACACCAATGCAAAACAGCGCTAAACTTAAAAATAAATAATATTGTGTCGGCATTTTTTAAAAAAGTTACGCAAAAATAAGGTTTACGAAGGGAATATGGTAATCATTTTTTTATTTTTAATAAGGAAAGAGAAATTATTTTTTCTGTCTTAAAATTGATTTTTTCTTCAGCTCCGGTTTTATTCAATAAAACAACACTGATTAGCGCATTGGTAGTCAAATTTAAAATAAAAGAAAGAGAGAAAATTTAACTCCTGATAGCCTCCACCGGGTTCAATTTTGAAGCTCGAATGGCAGGAATGATGCCCGCAATGATGCCTACTAAAACACTCACTCCAACCCCGATCATGAAATTGAAAAATGACATAAATAGAGGAAAATCAATGGTGTTAGATGCTATTTTAGATAAAATGAAAACAAATAAAATGCCTACTAAACCCCCTAAAAGACAAAGTATAACAGACTCTATTAAAAACTCAGCTAAAATAGTTTTGGGCTTAGCGCCCAAGGCTTTCTTTAATCCAATTTGAGAGGTTCTCTCTTTAACAGAAACAAACATGATATTGGCAATCCCAAAACTGCCCACTAGCAATGAAAAGAAAGCAATCATAAAACCACCAATATTGAACATAGCAAAAATGGAATCAATGCTGTTTTGAATGGCGTCTAGTTGATTAAATGAAAAATTGTCTTTGTCTATGGGTTTCAATGATCGAGCGCTGCGTAACACGGATTTAATTTCATACTTCATTTCTTTTAAATCAATTCCTGGTCTCGATCTAACCATAATCATTGGGTCAATAAACCCATTGCCTGCATTGTTGTCAATGTTTCTAATGGAGGAAACATACAAATAAGATAAAATCATACCATTGTCAAAATCAAAGCCTGTCATGGTTTTACCTTGTTTTTTCATCACTCCAATGATTTGAAATTTCTTTCCGAAAATGGTCAATAATTTACCAATAGGAGAAATCGTTGTGCCAAATAATTCATCCGCAACATTGCTGCCCACAACTACGGTATTGCTTTTGCCAGAATTCATTTCGGATAAAGAAAAATAGCGACCTTCATTGATGTCAATCGGTTGTAGTTTATTAAAATCGTAGGTAACCGCAAATACATTCACACCAGAAACGGCATTGTTTTCAAATTGCAAATTTTGACTTTCATCGGAATAACACAGCGTTGCATAAGCAGCAGAATTTACATTTTCTTGAATTTTTTTTAGCTCTGCATAATTGCAAATGGGCCTTGCTTTATATTTCCACCATTGATATTCGCCTTCATCTTCTGGGATCCAAGGAAACTTCCCAATATACAATACATTGCTCCCAAGCGATTGCATGTTGTTTTTAATGTTTTGTTGCAAACTGTCAAAAACTGTCAATATGCTAACAATGCAAAATACGCCAATGGTAACGCCTAGCAACGACAAAAACGTACGAAGCTTATTGGCTCGTAGCTCTTGAAAAGCCATAATGATATTTTGCAAGTAAACGGAAATCATTGTTTTTAGAAGTCGTAAAGATAATTCGTAAAAACTATATTCTCGTTTGTAGATTTGCACAATTATATGGACAATAGCAGTGCACGAAAAACTTGGCGATTAATTATAGGCGAAAGAGAATTTTCGTTGTTTATTTTTACTCGATTCATCATTATTTTTTCACTTTTTTTACAAACGACTGTTGTAAGTTATTTAATGTATAAGCTCACAAAAAATCCCTTGTCTTTGGGGTTGATTGGTTTGGCAGAAGTTATTCCTGCTTTTGGTTTTGCATTTGTAGCGGGTTATTTTGTAGACAAACGAATTAAGCGAAATGTGTATTTGGCTTGTGTTGTTTTTTATGTCATTAATTCATTGTTGGTTTTAGGAATAACAACCCGCTATTTTATACAAAACAACAGCATGCAAACTATCGAGTGGTTAATTTATTTAACGATGTTTTTAAGCGGCTCTATCAGAGCATTTTTAGCACCTGCATCTTTTTCATTATTGCCTTTATTAGTAAAAAAAGACGACCTCCCACAAGCCATCACTTGGAGCAGTACTTCATGGATGTTGGGTTCTGTTTTGGGGCCCTTGGCAGGTGGTTTGTTAATGGCCAAAATGGGTGTTTCATCTACCATTTTGATTTCGGTTATATTGTTATTTATAGCCGTATTTTGTATGCTAAATATTAAACCAAAAGATACCATTCCAATGAAAGATGTTGGAATCATTGAGGGCTTAAAACAAGGGTTTCGTTTTGTGTTTAAAACAGAAGTCATTTTAGCGGTTTTGTGTTTAGATTTATTCGCTGTTTTATTTGGAGGTGCAGAAGCTTTGTTGCCTGTGTTTTCGAGCGAAATTTTAAAAGTTGGAGAAGTGGGTTATGGTTGGTTGCGAAGCGCACATGGTATAGGTTCCATCATTTTATTATTTGTATTAGCATACCTTCCATTGAAAAATAATATAGGGATGAAACTCTTGGTTTCAGTATTTTTATTTGGGTTGTGTATTTTGTTATTTGGCATTTCTACCAATGTATATTTATCCTTTTTTCTGCTGTTATCTGCAGGATTGTTTGATGGAGTGAGTGTGGTGATTCGACACTCAATTTTACAACTCAATACGCCTGAAGAATTAAAAGGACGGGTGTCCTCCATCAATATGATGTTCATTAGCTCGAGCAACGAATTGGGTGCTTTTGAAAGTGGTTTCACAGCTCGTTTGATGGGCACCGTTTCGGCTGTTGTTTTTGGTGGTATGATGACGATGTTGGTGGTTGGTTTCACCTATTTTAAAGCACCGAGTTTGAAGAAATTGAAATTGTAAAAAGTTGTCGGATGTTGGATATCAGATTTTGTATGTAAGGAATGCAATTTGATCAATTAATCAAAGACAAGAACTAAATAAGATATGAAAAATTAGTTGGGCGGCACACACGCTTTTCGTTCCAATCTTTTTGCTTCAAAGCAAGCAAAAAGGATTTCCACTTCAATCGTTGCCGCAACAAAAGAGGCTACTATTTTCAATGTAGAATATAAAAAAAGAGCAAACAAAAATCTTTGCTCTTTTTTTATATTTAAA
>CANHJA010000146.1 GCA_947460795.1 Bacteroidota bacterium
GCACAGTCTGCTACAAAAGAAAAATTTTTCAATGATTTTTTCGAAAAATTAGCCGGTACAGCTTCACTAAAAGCACAAATAATTAATAATACATCCGAAATCGAAATAAGAAATTCTTGGAAAAATGGGATTTCCCAATTTAAAAAGATAAGAAAAAAATATTTGTTATATGAAGATTTTGAATAAGCCTATTTTAATGAAATAATTTAAATTTTAGCATTCAAAATTCATCTAACTTTACAATTCATAAATTAAATACTATGTTTTTATTAATCTTAGGTATCCTCATTTTCTTAGCTGCGAACACTGTTTCTCAAGCCTTGATTCGCTATCAAAATCCAGACAAAATAAAAAATGGAATGCGTTTGTTTTCATTTTTAGTAATGGGTTTAGGTGTCATGACTTCATGTGTAAAACAAATTGACGCAGGTTATATAGGCGTGCAATCGCTTTTTGGAAAAATTCAAGAAAAAAGTCTGGGCAGCGGTTTGAATTTTGTGAACCCTTTAGTTTCAGTTTCTGAAGTAGATGTAAGAACTCAAAACTATACCATGAGCGGTGTTGAAAATGAAGGCGATAAACAAGGAGATGATGCTATTCGTGTGTTGACAAAAGATGGGCTAGAGGTAACCATCGATTTATCTGTATTGTACAGAGTAAATGCTACCAACGCACCTCAATTAGTGAAAAAAGTTGGGATCGATTTTAAAGATAAAATCATTAGACCTTTAGCACGAACTAAAATTAGAGACAACGCAGTTTATTATGATGCAGTAGAATTGTATTCAACAAAAAGAGATGAATTTCAACAACGAATTTTTAAAGACATTGATAAAGAATTCAATAACAGAGGCTTGATTTTAGAAAATTTATTGATTCGAAATATAGCCTTGCCACAAACGGTGAAATTGACTATTGAAAGTAAAATAAATGCAGAGCAAGAAGCGCAAAAGATGCAATTTGTGTTACAAAAGGAACAACAAGAAGCAGAGCGTAAACGTGTGGAAGCAAGAGGGATAGCAGATTATCAAAAAATATTAAATGAAGGTTTGACTGACAAGCAAATTCAATACGAGCAAATAAAAGCATACAAGGAAATTGCAACTTCTACCAATTCGAAAGTAATTTTTATGCCATCCAAAGGGAATGTAATTTTTGATGCGAAGTAAGATTAAAAATCAAAATCGTCGCCATTCATCAATTCTCTTTCCAAACCTTCCATTGCAACAATATCAATCGCTTCAATTTGCTTGGGCGTCATGTTTAAAATATCCGATTCAGTATTTTCTTGCATTGTTTTTTTAACGTCTTCATTCATCTCACAAAGCGCAAAAGATAAGTTGGAGTCGTACATTTTATGATGCCAATCAATTATAGTTTGACTTAGGCTATTTTCTATTGAATGAACAGAAGAAAAGTCAATAATCGCACTTCTGTTTTTTAATATTGAAGTTGACAGAAATTGATGAATTTCTTCTGCCAAATCTTGATTAAATATGTCATTAATTGGCGTAATTATGTCAAAATTTTCTTTGGTATCAATATTGTATTTCATGTTTATATCTTTCTTTTTAAAGTAAGTAAATAATAAGTATTTTTGTTAAAATAAATTAATTCAATGGACGCACATTTTTCATCAAAGGTAAAAGAAATTATTTCATTTAGTCGTGAAGAAGCTTTACGATTGGGAAATGATTTTATTGGAACAGAGCATTTAATGTTAGGGATGATTCGAGACGGACAAGGATTAGGGATTCGAATATTGCAAAATTTGCATGTTGATTTATTCAATCTTCGTGAAGAATTAGAAAAAGTGATTAAAAATAAAGGAGGCAGTGCTAAATCGCCTATCAATATTAATAGTCTTCCATTAACCAAGCAAGCAGAAAAAGTTATTAGAATAACCGTTTTAGAAGCGAAATCATTGAAAAGCGCATTGGCAGAAAGTGAACACTTAGTGCTTTCTATATTAAGAAATAAAGACAATGTAGCATGCCAAATATTAGGTCAGTTTAAAGTAGATTATGATTTATTTAAAAATGAATTAGAACTGGTTGGAGGCATCAGTCATGATGTTCAAAGCGAATTAAAAGACGATGGCTCAGGTGGATTTGAAGAAGATGATGACAAAGCAAATTTTGCTTCTAAAAAAACAACGTCAACAACCAATTCAAAATCTAAAACTCCTGTATTGGATAATTTTGGTAGAGATATTACTCGATTGGCTGAAATGGGACAATTGGATCCAATTGTGGGTCGTGAAAAAGAAATTGAACGCGTGTCTCAAATTTTATCTCGACGCAAAAAAAACAATCCAATATTAATTGGTGAGCCAGGTGTTGGTAAAACAGCAATCATTGAAGGCTTGGCTTTGCGTATTCAACAACGAAAAGTTTCTCGGGTGCTTTTTGATAAACGTGTGGTGAGTTTAGATTTAGCGTCTTTAGTTGCTGGTACTAAATATCGTGGTCAGTTTGAAGAGCGCATGAAAGCAATCATGAATGAACTAGAAAAAAACAGGGATGTTATTTTATTCATCGATGAAATTCATACCATTGTGGGTGCTGGTGGTGCCAGTGGTTCATTAGATGCTTCTAATATTTTTAAACCTGCCTTGGCTCGTGGAGAACTGCAATGCATTGGAGCCACTACGTTAGATGAATATCGTACTCAAATTGAAAAAGATGGTGCGTTGGATAGACGTTTCCAAAAAGTATTAGTGGAGCCACCAAGTATAGACGATACCATCATTATCTTAAATAATTTAAAAACTAAATACGAAGAATATCACAATGTGAGCTATAACCAAGATGCGATTGATGCTTGCGTGAAGTTGAGTAACCGATACATTACAGATCGATTGTTGCCAGATAAAGCCATTGATGTAATGGATGAAGTAGGGGCAAGGGTTCATTTAAAAAATATTGATGTTCCTAAAAATGTATTGGAATTAGAACAAAAAATTGAAGATATTAAGGTTGAAAAAAATCAAGTTGTAAAAAGTCAACAATTTGAAAAAGCAGCCGCTTTAAGAGATACCGAAAAACGTTTACAAGAAGAATTAGAGGCCGCTAAATCCAATTGGGAAAATGAAGTAAAAAGCAATCGTTATCCGATTACAGAGGAAGAAATTGCGGAAGTCATTCACATGATGACAGGCATACCTGTCAACAGAATGGTAGCTGCAGAAAGTGAAAAATTGCGCAACATGGGCATCGATTTACAAGGTGCTGTAATTGGACAAGAAGAAGCTATTAAAAAAGTGGTAAAAGCCATTCAACGAAATAGAGTGGGACTAAAAGATCCTAAAAAACCAATTGGTTCATTCATCTTTTTAGGTCCTACAGGAGTTGGTAAAACCGAATTGGCTCGAACATTGGCAAAAAACATGTTTGACTCAGAAGATGCACTCATTCGTATTGATATGAGTGAATATATGGAGAAATTTTCTGTAAGCAGATTAATTGGAGCGCCTCCAGGATATGTAGGCTATGAAGAAGGCGGACAATTAACCGAAAAAGTTAGACGAAAGCCATACAGCATCATTCTTTTAGATGAAATTGAAAAAGCGCATCCAGATATTTACAACATTTTATTGCAAGTACTTGATGATGGGCAATTAACGGATGGAATGGGTCGAAAAATAGATTTTAAAAATTCGATTATCATTATGACGTCAAACATCGGAGTTCGTCAGTTAAAAGAATTTGGGGATGGCGTTGGATTTGCAACCAGCACCAAAGTAGCAACCTCAGAAGAAAGCAATAAAGCAGTTATCGAAAAAGCTTTAAAAAGAGCATTTGCACCAGAATTCTTAAATAGAATTGATGATGTTGTTGTATTCAATTCATTAACGCAAGAACACATTCATCAAATTATAGACTTAGTCATGGCTAATGTGATGAAACGTTTAAATGCTTTAGGATTTAAATTAGAATTGACACAAAAAGCGAAAACTTTTATTGGTGAAAAAGGATATGACCAACAATTTGGTGCACGACCTTTACATCGCGCTATTCAAAAATATTTAGAAGATCCATTAGCCGAAGAAATCTTATCTGCTAACATCAAAGAAGGAGATACATTGATTGCAGATTTAGATGAAGAAACTTCATTGATTAAATTTTCTTTGAAACCAACTCCTAAAAAAGGAAAAGCTTCAGGGCCTGTAGAAGAGAAATAATTATTGTATTAAACCATAATTAAAAACTCAAAATAGCATTCGTTATTTTGAGTTTTTTTATTTTAGAGCCAATTGTACCAAAAAAAATCTACAATGTGTATAAATAACATATAAGAATTTTACATATTAACCTGAATTAATTTGCATATACACAAAAACAGTTTTACTTTTGTAACCTATTAATTGTAACACATGGACAACAAAGATTATATAGAATACATAGACAATCCAGTAGATATAGATATTAACAAACCATCTAGAGCGAAATTTTTATTTCATTTAGGATTGTTTAGTTTGTTATTATTCGCAATCGGATGCAACTACGGTTTATGGACTCGTTCTTTCAAAAGCACTGCAGACATTGAAGTGCCAGAGAGTACACAGTACACACCAAAGTATAAATAATCATTCGCAAGCAGAATGATTGTTTGCCAACATGAAACGGCTGTTGTTGTATTAAGTTACAATGGTAGAGATTTACATAAACTTTTTTTTCCTTTATTAGTAGAACAATCCAAGGGGTTGTATGATGTTGTTTTGGTTGACAATGCCAGCACCGACGATACCTACAATTATGTGAAAGAAAACTTTCCTACTGTTCATTTAGTTAAAATAGATATCAATAGAGGTTTTGCCAACGGATATTATGAAGGTCTGTTGCAAATCAAATCGAAATATTATGTGCTGTTAAGTGCCGATTTTGAAGTGACTGAAAATTGGTTTCAACCAATGTTTCAACTCATCAAACGAAATCCTACTATTGGCGCGCTCCAACCCAAAATAAAATACTATAAAGATAAAACCAAGTTCGAGTACGCAGGTGCAGGCGGCGGATTTATGGATAAATGGGGTTATTTATTTTGCAGAGGACGAATCTTTTTTACATTAGAAGAAGATAAAAATCAATACGATAATAATATTGAAGTTTTTTGGGCAGGTGGAGGATGCATGTTCATTAATGCCGATTTATACCATCAACTAGGAGGATTAGACCGTGATTTATATGCCCACATGGAAGAAGTAGATTTGTGTTGGCGGATGAAAAATGCAGGTTATACCATTGCGTATTGCGGAGAATCAACCGTGTATCACATTGGAGGAAGCGTGATTAGCTATGGCAGCCCTCAAAAAATATTTTATAATTACAGAAACAGCTTGGTATTGTTACTAAAAAACCTACCTACTTCAAAACTACTTTGGTTATTGCCTTTCAGGATTTTATTAGATGGTGTGAGTGGATTTAGAGCCATTTTAAAAGGAGATATAAAAGAAGTGCGCATGATTGTAAAAGCACATTGGAGTTTCTTTTTAAAATTTGGTTTTTGGTATAAAAAACGAAAACAATCTCAGCAATTAATTACCACACCCAACCTCAATGCCATTTATCCTAAAAGCATCATCGTTGATTATTTCTTGAAAAAGAAAACGCTTTACAGTGAGTTGGGAAACGAGGAAATAGGGATTTAGTTTTCTGGTTAATACACTTTAAGAGAATTTATTTATTCTTCGCAGAATCTCTGCCTCAGGACTCTGCGATTAAAGAAAGATTTATTTATATCAAAAAAGGATTCATATTATGAATCCTTTTTTTGTGTTGGTATTGAAAAGTTGAATAATGTGCGTGTCGTTGAAAAGTGCGACGCAATTTCGCTGCACAAATAAAAAGACCTCGACCTCAAAAAAATGTATTTATTTCCTTTTATTCTTTACATGAGCGTCTACAGA
>CANHJA010000147.1 GCA_947460795.1 Bacteroidota bacterium
AATTTAAAACCCCATCACTCCGAAATATTGCAAAGACTGGCCCATACATGCATGATGGTCGATTTGAGAATTTATTGCAATGTATAGAGCATTACAACAAGAATTTTCACTATACTCGAAATTTATCTGGCGAATTAAAAACAGCAGTTAAAGGAAGAATGTCGGAACAAGATGTACAAGATTTAATTGCATTTTTAAATACATTAACGGACGAAGAATTTATCAATAACACAGAATTAGATGAACCTTAAATGAAGAAATTAATTTTATTGCTCATTATTACTTTTACCTATTCAGCAGCTTTTTCACAAATAGCTATTGGCGAAGTTGCACCTGATATAAAATTGCCTGACTCGCTAGGAAAATGGAAACCAATGAGTGAAGTAAAATCAAAATTAATATTATTAGATTTTTGGGCTGCATGGTGCTACCCATGCATACTATCGATGCCTGATTTAAAAAAGATACATGAAAAATGGCATCATAAAGGCCTAACAATTTATACTGTATCTTTAGATAAAAATTATTATGAATGGGTTAGTAAATGTAGAAAATATGAACTTCCTTTTATATTAGTTAATGACCCCTATGGATTTGATGGAAAAGCTTGTAAAGATTATCAAATTACATCCATCCCAAATAAAATATTAATTAAAGATGGAAAAGTTATCGGTGCCAACATGAGTTTATACGATATAGATAAATTGATAGAAAAAGAATTGAATAAATGAGGTTAATCAGCAGTTTTAATGTTGATTTGCTCATTGGAAATTTTTAATAAGATATTTATAATCATATTAAGAAAAATAAAAAATATTACTAAGAATTAAAAACGAAATAAGTGTCATTTAAAATATATACAAAAACGGGCGATAAAGGAACCACAGGACTAATTGGAGGCACGCGAATTTCAAAAGCTGCTATACGCATTGAAGCCTATGGAACAGTAGATGAATTAAACTCTTGGTTAGGCACTATCAATACGCATTTTCAATTTGAGGGCGTAAATACACTACTGAAAAACATTCAAGACAATTTATTTACCATTGGCTCAGCATTGGCATGTGACCCAGAAAAAGACACTAAAATGTATATTCCCAATTTTGATATAAACTCAATTTCAGATTTGGAAAAAGCCATGGATAATATGAATGAAGAATTGCCTGAGTTGAAAAATTTCATTTTACCAGGTGGAGATAAAACAGCATCATTTTGCCATATTGCACGATGTGTTTGCAGAAGAGCTGAACGAATTTGTGTAGCCATGCATGATGAAGGTCAACATCTAGAAGATTATGTTATCATCTATTTAAATAGATTGTCTGATTACTTATTTGTACTTTCTCGTTTTATTTTATTAAAAAACAACGGGATCGAAACAATTTGGGAGGGAAAATAAACCCTTCATTAGACAGTAAGTATTTATTTTACTTTTGACGACCACTCAGCATCGGTACGAAACTACAATTCTCAAATTCCTCTATTGTTAATGTCCCATCAAGTTCTTTTTTGACTCGAGTCATAATTTGTTGATTTGGATTTTCATCATCGCCTAAAGGCAGTACAAATATGCCTCCAGGCTTCAATTGTTCAATTAATCTTTCTGGAATAAAAGGAGCAGCAGCAGTAATTATAATTTTATCAAAAGGAGCATATTGAGGTAACCCCAAATAACCATCTCCGTAAAAAAATTTGATATTTCTATATTTAGATAGAAAAGGATATGACTTTTTATTTTTATCAAATAAGTTTTTTTGTCGCTCGATCGTAAAAACTTTAGCACCTAGCTCAGCCAAAACAGTTGCTTGATAAACACTACCAGTACCTATTTCGAGTACTTTTTCAAATTGATTAATTTGCAACAATTGAGTTTGATAGGCAACAGTATAAGGCTGTGAAATTGTTTGCCCCTCACCTATTGGAAATGCTCTGTCTTCATAAGCAATTTTATCAAACGCTAAATCCAAAAAATAGTGCCGAGGAATATTATTCATCGCTTTGAGAACCAACTCATCTGTAATTCCCTTGTCTTTTAATGAATCGATGAGTTGTTGTCTTAACCCTTTATGTCTGTAACTGTCTGTCACTTCTACTGTATTCATTCTTATTTACTCCTCTTTTTTATTATCAATTACCCTGTAAAATTTAATCATATTGGTATCGGTACTCAACGAATTTCTGACAGATAATGTATCATTTCCTATAAACTTGTATTTTAAATAATATGACTTGTCCGTATTATTTGTATACATGTTTAATTCATTCTTTTTTTCATCGATACTGTATTGATACCCTTGAAGAAGTGTTAAAAAGTCTTTACCAGAGTCGTAGGTTCCATTTTCAAAATATTCAAACCAATCCATTTCATTTTGCCATTTTCCAACAATCGTTTTTTTATCTGATTTTTTACAAGCTGAAAACAAAATAAGCAGGGCAAAAAATAATATGGGGAAACAAATAGATACTTTAATGTTTTTATACATTTATAAAATTTAGGAATTCAACAATCAATTATTCTGCCATCATCTCCATAATAACTTCAGAAATATTTTCTGCATTCGGTTTTGAGAAATAATCTCCATCTGTTCCATAAGCTGGTCTGTGGGCTTGTGCCGACATTGTTCTTGGAGCCACATCTAACCATTTGTATCCACCTTGTATTTCCATCACTTGTTGAAACATATAAGCAGAAGCTCCACCAGGAACATCTTCATCTATAAAAATAATACGATTTGTTTTCTTCAATGATTCAATGATAACATGATTAATATCGAAAGGTAATAGCGTTTGAACATCCACTAACTCACAAGAAATTCCTGCTGGTTCTAAATATTCTTTAATAGATTCTTGAATAATACGTAAAGTAGAACCATATGAAACAATGGTAATATCATCACCCGAATTGATCACCTCTGGAACGCCTAAAGGGACCGTAAATTCTGTTAAATTAGTTGGCATTTTTTCTTTCAAACGATACCCGTTTAAGCACTCAACAACCACCGCTGGTTCATCGGCTTTAAGTAAAGTTGAATACATTCCTACAGCTTGTACCATGTTTCTTGGCACACAAATATTAATTCCACGTAGTGAATTAATTATCATACCCATAGGAGATCCACTGTGCCATACACCTTCTAATCGATGACCACGAGTTCGAACAATTAAAGGACATTTTTGTCCGCCTTTGGTTCTCCACTGTAAAGTAGCTACATCATCACTTAATGGTTGAAGGCCATATAATAAATAATCTAAATATTGAATTTCAGCAATTGGACGTAAACCTCTCATAGCCATCCCAATCCCTTGGCCCATGATCGTTGCTTCTCGAATACCTGCATCAAAAACTCTCCAATTACCATGTTTTTCTTGCAAGCCAGCAAATCCTTGATTCACATCACCAATATTACCAACATCTTCTCCAAAAGCAAAAACTTTAGGATTGGTAGCTAACACATGGTCAAAATATTTATTTAAAATTTCAAATCCATTTAAATAAGTCTCCTCATTAAAAATTGGTTTAACCTCTTGAACTTTTAATACTTGCTCCTCAGAAACGGAATGCAAAATAGAATTGTATTTATCTTTTGCATCCATTTTTAAGCCTTTATAAAAGCTACGTAAATTATCAGTAGCTAAAGAACTTCCTGCTATGCGTAAGACTTTATCTATCGTTTTCATTACATCTTTGCGCAATGGTTCGCGAATGGCATTTAATTCTTTAACATAAGTAGCAATTTTTTCAGCATGTTCATTTCCTTCAAAAACAATGTTGTTGCATAATTGCGTAGTATCTGCAATTTGTTTTTTTATTGGGGTAATAAATTTTTCCCAAGCATTTTTCTTAGCTGTTTGAACAGTTTCTTTTGCATCAATGTCAATTTGATTCAATTCATCTTCAGTTGCAATGGTGTATTCGATAATGAATTCTTTCAATTTCTTAATACAATCCATTTCTTTTTCCCATTCTAAGCGTTCTTTACTTTTGTAGCGCTCGTGAGATCCTGAGGTTGAGTGACCTTGGGGTTGGGTAATTTCTTGCACATGGAAAATACATGGAACATGATTTTCTCGTACGTGCTCGATCCCCTTTTTGAAAACTTCACACATAGATGCATAATCCCAACCTTTAACTTTATATATATTTACCCCTCCAAGCTGTTCATCATATTGAAATCCACTTAATAATTCAGAAATAGAATTTTTTGTTGTCTGGTATTTTCTAGGAACTGAAATTCCATATCCGTCATCCCAACAAAAAACGGCCAATGGAATTTTTAAAACTCCAGCAGCATTCATAGTTTCCCAAAACAAACCTTCACTAGTTGATGCATCACCAATTGTAGTGAAACATACTTCATTTCCATTTTTTGAAAACTTCGAATCTTTTAATAATTCCTCATGTTTACGATATAATTTAGATGCAAAAGCCAATCCTAAACCACGAACCATTTGACCGGCAGTAGGTGAAATGTCTGAACTGCAATTTTTAGTACTTGTCAAGTCTTTAAACATGCCATTTTCATCTAAAAAACGAGTCCCATAATGACCATTCATTTGACGACCAGCGCTGCTTGGCTCTGCTTGTACATCAGGATTCGCGTATAATTGAGAAAAGAAATTTTCAATTGTGCTCATTCCACTTGAAAACATAAAGGTTTGGTCACGATAATATCCTGAACGAAAATCCCCTTCTTGAAACACTTTTGCCATCGCAATTTGCGCTACTTCTTTCCCATCACCAAAAATTCCAAATTTGGCTTTGCCTGTCAACACTTCTTTTCGTCCTAAAAGACTTGCTTCACGGCTTTCTACTGCCATTCTATAGTCGTTTAAAACCTCTTCTTTAAAATCTTGAAATGATATCTTTTCTGTATTTAGAGCATTTGTCATTGTAAACAATTATTGTATATAGTGTATTTTAAATGGCAAAAATACTATACTAAAACGTCTATTCACAATAAATTTATAAATTAAAATTCCTTGTTAAAGACAACGCAGTTAACGATGGCTTAACTGAGAAAAAACTTGTATTTAAACCTTTAGATATATTTTTGGACTAGAAATAACATTAAAAACATTTACAATGAAAAAAACGATATTTTTATTAAGTGCATTCGCTTTGATTAACGCATCTGCATTTGCACAAAACAAAAAAAGTGACTCTAAAAAAGCAACTAAATCTGCTGAAAATTTACAAAAAAAGGGAAGTTCACCTGCAAAAGCAGCCCCTATAGCACAAGCCGCTCCTTTACAAACTACAACACCTAATCAAAATGCTGATTTAAGCATGAAATTTAATACTGAAGAACATGTATTTGGCACAATTCCTGAGGGACCTGCAGTAACTTACGATTTTGAATTTAAGAACATAGGTAAAGAACCTATTATATTAAGTGGCGTTCAAGCATCATGTGGTTGCACTACCCCAACATGGACAAAAGAACCAATTGCTCCAGGAAAATCTGGTAAAGTTTCTGCTACATACAATACACAAGGTCGACCAGGTGGTTTTGTAAAAACAATTACAGTGAATTCTAATGTTGGTTCTAAAATAATTAAAATTTCTGGTAATGTTGAAAAAGCTCCTGAGTCATCAGTTCCTGCAAATAACAACAGCATTATGAAACATTAATTTATTACTTAATAAAACATAAAAATTTTTATAGGATGAAAAATATATTCGCAATCACATTTCTTATTTTCGCATGTTTGGGGGCTAAAGCTCAAAACAATAACCCGAATGCACCTGTTTTTAAATTTGCTAGTGAAATACATGATTTTGGAAATATAAAAGAAGGCCCTATCGCGTCTTATGATTTTGTTTTCACCAATACTGGTAGAGAGCCTTTAATTATTCAAAGCTGTTCAGCTTCTTGTGGTTGCACTACTCCAGATTGGAC
>CANHJA010000148.1 GCA_947460795.1 Bacteroidota bacterium
ATGTCGAATTAATAAATTTTAAAGAGTCTTACAAAATGGAAGATGCACAACATGTGCACTCCAATTAATTGAACTATTAAATAAACTATAATGAAAAATAAAAAATCAAAAGAATACTTAAAGTTAATTGAAAATAATAAAGAATGGGCCGCAACGGTGGTAAAAGAGGATCCAGAATTTTTTTCTCGATTGTCCAATACACAAAAACCTGATTTTCTTTGGATAGGTTGTAGCGACAGCCGAGTGCCAGCGGATAGAATTACAGGAACGCAACCTGGAGAAATTTTTGTACACAGGAATATTGCCAATATGGTTGTTCATACAGATATGAATTTGTTAGCCGTATTAGAATATGCAGTCGATCACTTAGATGTAAAACACATTATCGTGTGTGGACACTATGGATGCGGAGGTGTAAAGGCTGCTATGTCTCGACATAATTTTGATTTGATTAATAAATGGATTCGCAACATCAAAGATGTTTATCGTATGCACAGAAACACAATTGATTTTCAAACCAAACCAGAAGATCGATTAAATAAATTAATTGAATTGAATGTTGAAGAGCAAGTGATGAATTTAGCAAAAACGAGCATCGTGCAAAAAGCTTGGAAAAATAAAAAAAGCCCAGAAATTCATGGGTGGGTATATAGTTTAGAAGATGGTTTGATTAAGGAAATTTGCAACATGACCCATGAAAACCACTTGGATCCTTTATATGAATTTGATGATTTGTAATTTTATTTTTACTGCGTAATCTCATTACGTACCGGCTCATTTATATTTGCATTGAATTTTAAACGAATGTAATAAGTCTTTTGAAAACTAAATTGAATTGCAACTCCCATTGTATTCAGTTTAGTTGACAAAGGTTTAATAGAAACTTATCAACAAACGATTTTTAATTCATTTTAAGTAATAAATTTGTTTACAAACACAATTAATAAATATACAAAATGGCAAAAGAAGTAGCACCCGTAGAAAACGAAAAATTAAAGGCTCTTAAACTAACGATGGAAAAAATTGATAAGGACTATGGCAAAGGTTCTATCATGAAGTTAGGCGATAAAGAAGTTATTGAAATCGATAATATCCCATCTGGGTCTTTAGGTTTAGATATTGCATTAGGAATTGGTGGATTTCCAAGAGGTCGTGTAATTGAAATTTACGGGCCAGAATCGTCTGGAAAAACAACCATTGCAACGCATGCCATTGCGGAAGCTCAAAAGAAAGGAGGCATTTGTGCATTTATTGATGCTGAACATGCTTTTGACTCGGCGTACGCAAAAAAATTAGGCGTTGATATAGACAACTTATTAATTTCACAACCCGATTATGGTGAACAAGCATTGGAAATTGCCGATCGTTTAATTTCATCCGGCGCAGTAGATTTAGTTGTAATCGATTCGGTTGCAGCATTGGTTCCAAAAGCCGAGTTAGAAGGTGAAATGGGAGATAGCAAAATGGGTTTACAAGCGCGTTTAATGAGTCAAGCGTTGCGTAAACTAACGGCTACAATTAATCGCACAGGATGTTGTTGTATTTTCATCAATCAATTGCGTGAAAAAATTGGCGTTATGTTTGGTAGTCCTGAAACAACAACAGGCGGTAATGCATTAAAGTTTTATGCATCGGTTCGTTTGGATATTCGTCGGATTGCTCAAATTAAAGATGGTGATGAAGCTGTGGGTAACAGAGCGCGTGTGAAAGTAGTTAAAAATAAAGTAGCCCCTCCATTCCGTCAGGCTGAGTTTGATATTATTTTTGGTGAAGGAATTAGCAAAGTAGGTGAAATTGTGGATCTTGGTGCAGAACATGGAGTGATTCAAAAAAGCGGTTCGTGGTACAGTTATGAAACCAATAAATTGGGACAAGGTAGAGATGCTGTAAAACAATTGTTGCTTGACAACCCAGAAATGGCTAAAGAAATAGAAGAAAAAATTAAAGCGAAAATAGAAGCAGATCGAGCTGCCTAATGCAGCAAGTGAATTGAATAAAAAAAGGGTTTCCATCCAGTGGGAACCCTTTTTTATTTATCTTAATGAATGCAATTTATCTTATTGAATGCAGTGCAATTCGGTTGCCTTCGGTATCTACTAAAAAAGCATAATAGCCTGCCTCTTCCGAAATTAATGTTTTGGGAACAATAATTTTTCCTCCATGCAATGTAGCTCTGTCTAACACTAAATTTAAATCAGGATTTGCATTTAAATAAAGCAAAGATCCTGCACCCGAAGGAATATAGCCTTCACCATAACAAATGGCTCCACTTATTTGACCTTCAAAGGCTGGGAAAAATGCCATTTTATAACCTTGAATTTCTGTTGTTGTCATTTCAACATCAAAAATAGTTTCATAAAATTTTTTTGCTCTTTGGAAATCTGAAACTGGAATTTCAAACCAACTGATCATATTTTGTGCTTCCACGAATATTAATTTTTAGGAAATATACAACGCTTTTTTTATTCTGTACATTTTGGGATGTTTTTTTTGAAAAAGCCGATTCGAAAAAATCGGCTTTTTACATACTTTTCTTAATTCTTTTAGATGCTATAAAATACATTAATTGAAGATATCTTGGAGTAGGTTTAAATAACACATGATGTTTTTGAAAAACAAAATATTGCAGGTTTTTTTAGCCAAGGTTCGTGTCTCCACGAACCTTAAAACTCATCAAGAATATCACTTAAGAAATCGAAATTTTTATTATCAGCAATATAATATTTGGCTGTAGAGTAAAAATAATCATTCGGATCTTTTGCTAAATTCCAATGTGATGCCAATGGATTATTGTGAATATATTCTAACTTTTGTAACATTACAGGTTTAGAATACAAAATGATTGCCAAAGGATCTCTTTGCCAAAATTCATAATTTTTATTGAATGCATCTACATAAAAATTAGTAAGATTTATTGAAGCATCATCACGAATCATTTTTTTAAACTCATGAGCAGTATATTTTAGAAAAGATGCTTTAGGAGATTCTCTTCCATTGGGTTCTAATAATTTCCAAATTAAATGTATATGGTTTGGCATAATTACAAAAGCATACACTTTAATTTTCTGTTGGTCACACAAATATCTAAGCGAACTGATTATTATTTCTTTAAATTTATCTTTTGTTAAAAGATGTTGCCACTGATTAATGGTTGCTGTCCAGAAATAAATTTCATTGTATTTCATTTCTGAATTTCTAGGCTTTTCAAAAATAGATTTTTCCATAAAGTAAAATTAATTAAAATACTCTTTTATAGTTCGTGGAGACAGGAACCATGCATGGCATTAAAATACTCTTTTATAGTTCGTGGAGACACGAACCATGGCATTAAATTAATTAAAATACTCTTTTATAGTTCGTGGAGACACGAACCATGCATGGCATTAAATAAAAAAAAGCCGACTCTTATGAATCGGCTTTTACAATTTAATCTTTTATAATTTTTACTCTATACGTTGTTTTATCATCTATGATTTCGGCAATGTAAATGCCTTTTGTAACATGACTAATATCTATCAAGGATGTTTGATTTTCAATTTTAGAAGTTAATAATTTTTGACCAAACGAATTATATAAAATCACTTGTGCTCCATTCATCGGACATTCAATTTTAAAAATAGAGTTTGTTGGATTGGGAGAAATGGTGATTTGATTTTGAGTGTTGAGTTCATTAATGCCTACGCCATTTACAGTCATACAATTGGAAGTATCGGTGCAACCGTTTTGAGTAACTATCACAGCATAATCACCATTGGCAGTTGCGGTGTATGTTTGGCTATTTGCACCTAAAATAATTGTAAACGGATTACAAGTTAACCATTGATAGCTTGCTCCTGTTGAAGTTGCAGAAAGTTGTATGCCATTTTGAGTAGTTGCAACATTGGAATTATTAATTGTCAAATTTAATGTGATAATACTGTCACAACCATTTGCATTTATTAATGTATCGTAGTAAATACCACTTGTGGTTATCGTTTGATTATTGAAAGTATACGAATTACAAGCAGACTGATTTATTGTATTCGATGTAGGAGTATTGATTGTTAAATTCAACGTGATGATAGAATCGCAACCTGCTGAATTAACTAAAGTATCGTAGTAAGTGCCACTTTGAGTAATCGTTTGATTGTTGAAAGTATACGAATTACAAGCAGACTGATTCATTGTATTTGATGTAGAATTATTGATTGTTAAATTCAACGTGATAATAGAATCACAACTTGCTGAATTGATTAATGTATCATAATAAATACCACTTTGAGTAATCGTTTGATTGTTGAAAGTATACGAATTACATGCAGACTGATTCAATGTATTTGAAGAGGAATTGATTGTTAAATTCAACGTAATAATACTATCACAACCAGTTGAATTTAGTAAAGTATCACTGTAAATACCACTTGTAGTAAGGATTTGATTGTTGAAGGAATAGGAGTTGCATGTGGTTTGAGTTTGATTACTTGAGGTAGCTACACAGCATGTAAATCCATTTGCAATATCGCCATTGATTATCCAACCTTTTGTATTCAATAAATAATTTCTACTGGATACAGCATTTGTACCATATTTAATTTTTTTTGCTCCTAAAGTTCGTCCATTGGGGGTATTTATATTATTTGCCCAACCAATTAATGTAGTAGAATAATTAGTACAATCCATACCACAACTATCTAACATAAATTGATTATTTATCAGGGCTGTTAAATTCCAATTTTCTAATGATTGATTAAAAAATTTGGCATATCTAAACATACCATACATATCAGTTACATTCGCAGTATTCCAATTGCCGATGGGTTGATTAAAAGAAGCACTTAAAAACATTTGATTCATATCAGTTACATTACTCGTATTCCAATTTCCAATCGGTTGGTTAAAAGAAGCGCGTAAAAACATTTCTGACATATTAGTTACATTACTCGTATTCCAATTTCCAATTGGTTGATTAAAAATTGATGACGCTCCCCCTCCAAACATTCCAGACATATTAGTTACATTACTCGTATTCCAATTGCCAATGGGTTGGTTAAATATCCAATCACCTCTAAACATATCAGACATATCAGTTACATTACTTGTATTCCAATTTCCAATGGGTTGATTAAAAACTAATGCATAAGAAAACATTCCAGACATATTGGTTACATTATTTGTGTTCCAATTTTCAATGAGTTGTTTAAATTTATAAGCTTTATAAAACAGATTTTTCATATTAGTTACATTGCTTGTATTCCATGTATCTATATTAACGGGGCTATTTAATCTACTACATTCACGAAACATAGATTCCATGTTGGTTACCGAACTTAAATTGGGTACATCAGTTGCTGAAATATTGAGAGAATCGCAACCACTAAAAGCAGTTTCCATACTGGACCAAACAACGCCTCCCCATTGTTCTATATCCACTAAACGTTTTCTATCTACGTTGTATGCTATATTAATTCTATTAAAATGAGTAGGATTAATTTTTAATCGAATAATTGCATTTGTTGGTAATCCTGTAATTATTGCATTGGATCCACTAAAACTTCCACTTCCTGTAGTGCCTGATGGTATGGTTTCCCAAGTATAATTTACGGTGCCCGTTGTACCAACTCCAAAATTTAGTTGCGTAGAACTTGAGCCAGGTTGATTCAAATTCCAACGTGTAATAAAATCTTGTGCATACACACCATTGGCAAAAAAAGCAACTAAAACAATAAGTATAATCTTCTTCATAAATTAAAATATTTTGGGCAAAAATAAATAAAAAAGCCGACTCTTTCGAATCGGCTATTTGTATTTCCAAACATCGGACATCTGTCATCCGACATCATTCTTAATAATCCATTCCCATTCCACCACCTGGAGGCATAGAAGGCATTGCAGA
>CANHJA010000149.1 GCA_947460795.1 Bacteroidota bacterium
ACTCGCTGGGCCATGACAATTACAGCCTGCTGTAGCAGAGTTTGTTGGAGGGCCCGAACTATACGATACATTGGTAAAATATATAATTGCCAAAGTGAGTGTTAACAATGAGAACTGAATGATTTTTTTCATACATATTTTATTTTTAGAATATTTTATAAAGGTATCAATTTTAATTTAATACAAATTATATTTTTTAATGTAATAAACAAGCAGTTCCATCTAAAACTAATAACTAAAAACTATATTTGCGCCCTGTATGAAATATGAACACGAAATAGAAAAACGAAAAACATTCGCTATTATATCACACCCAGATGCTGGTAAAACCACCTTGACAGAAAAATTCTTGTTGTTTGGAGGCGCCATTCAAACTGCAGGTGCTGTAAAATCAAATAAAATAAAAAAGCATGCGGCTTCCGATTTTATGGAAATTGAGCGTCAAAGGGGAATTTCGGTAGCTACATCGGTGATGAGTTTTGAATATAAAGACAAACTGATCAACTTATTAGATACTCCCGGACACAAAGATTTTGCCGAAGATACTTATCGAACATTAACTGCCGTTGACAGCGTAGTGTTAGTAATTGATTGCGTAAAAGGTGTGGAAGAACAAACAGAACGATTGATGGAAGTTTGTAGAATGCGAAATACACCTGTTATCATTTTCATCAACAAAATGGATAGAGACGGGCAAAACCCATTTGACTTATTAGAAGAAGTTGAGAAAAAACTAAATATTAAAACACAACCGCTTTCATGGCCAATTAATATGGGGCGTGAATTTAAAGGAGTGTACAACATTCATAATAAAAGCTTATTGACTTTTGGCGCAAACCAAAAAGCAACAGACAATGATTTAGTAAAACTACCCGATTTGTCTACCAATGAAATTGTAGAATTAGTGGGTGAACGAGATGCCAATCAACTGCGTGAAGACATGGAATTGATTAATGGTGTATATGAAAATTTCCCGGTAGAAGATTATTTAGAAGGTCATTTAGCACCCGTGTTTTTTGGAAGTGCGGTAAACAATTTTGGCATTAAAGATTTGTTAGATACATTTATTCAAATTGCTCCCGCTCCTCGTCCTCGAATGACAGATACTCGTGAAGTGAAAGCAAACGAAGATAAATTTACCGGATTTGTATTTAAAATACATGCCAACATTGATCCTAAACACAGAGACAGAGTTGCTTTTTTACGTATCTGCTCTGGAAAATTTGAACGAAATACGTTTTACACGCATGTTCGAAATGAAAAAAAAGTACGTTTCAGCAATCCTTATACTTTTTTAGCTCGTGAAAAAAATATAGTTGATGATGCATTTCCAGGGGATGTTGTTGGTTTGTTTGATACAGGAAATTTTAAAATTGGAGATACCTTAACTGAAGGTGAAATGATGACCTATACAGGAATTCCAAGTTTTTCACCCGAATTGTTTAAAGAATTGGTAAACAACGATCCAATGAAAACAAAACAATTAGAAAAAGGAATTCGACAATTGACCGATGAAGGTGTTGCTCAATTATTTACACAACATGGAGGCAATCGTAAAATTATTGGTTGTGTTGGTGATTTGCAATTTGAAGTCATTCAATATCGTTTATTACAAGAGTACAGCGCAGCTTGTAGCTTCCGAACACTCCCTTATTTTAAAGCTTGCTGGATAAAAGGAGACCCAACAAAAGTTGCAGATTTCATGCGGTACAAACAAGCCAATATTGTAGAAGATAAAGAAGGAAACTTTGTTTATTTAGCCGAAAGTGAATGGTATTTAAACACTGAAAAAAACAACAACCCAGATATTAAATTTTACATTACAAGTGATTTTAAGCATGAACTATAAATTACTTTGCCTGTTATTTATTCTGGCGTTAAGCTGTAAAAAAGACATTAAAACGGTTCCTACTGCAACACCAGATAAAAGAAGTTTTGCCATTATTTATAAAGGTAAAATTGAAATCTACAAATCCAATTTAAATGACGTAGAAACAATTCCAGGTATTGATTCAGGCGTTGCAAAAATTGCCGTTGATTCTTCATTTACAAAACTTGCGTATAAAAGTGATTCTGGCAACATTAAAATAGTTGAAATTTCATCAGGCAATCTCCTAGAAGAAATTCAAAATACAAAGTATGTTAAAGACTTCCATTTTCATACCGCAACAAACACATTCTATTACATAAGTAACAATGATTTTATAATTGCGCCTCATGATTCGGTTCCTTTTATGAACAGCAATTTGACCAATTTAACCGGGTTTTCATCAACCTCTTTTATCAATGCTTTTATTGTCAGAAATACCGTTGTTGTGATTGATGCCAATACGTTTCATTTATCCTATTTTGTAAATGATGGCACAGGTGTGGTCGATCAATTTATTAATAACAACCCCTCTCCATTTAATTTTGCTGTCATCAATGAATATAAAAACTTTGCTTGGCTGGATGTAATTTTTCATGATTTCGGTGGATTGCATCCAAAATTATCAAACCATTATGGCGATAAAACAGCTGGCGATTACACTAATTTCATTGTAGAAGTACGCAACGGTTTTAAAATTTCTGTGGATGACGACAATCATAAAATCACACTTATAAATCAAGTAGGAAATGAAACCTACAAACAATTCGATAATTATTATTTTACAGGTGTAGCATATTAAAAAAGCAACAATCAAATGAATATATTCAAAAAAAAAGTCGTTGAAATAAATCAACGACTTTTTTGTATTTTCAAATATCGGACAACTTGCATCCGACATCCGAATTAATAACGATACATATCATTTTTGAAAGGACCTTCTTTAGGAATTCCTAAATAAGCACTTTGCTCTGTTGTTAATTCGTCTAATTCAACACCAATTTTCGCTAAATGAAGACGAGCAACTTTTTCATCTAAATGTTTAGGTAAAACATATACTTTGTTTTCATATTTACCTGGATTCAACCACAACTCTAATTGAGCCAATGTTTGATTGGTAAATGAATTACTCATTACAAAACTAGGATGACCTGTAGCACAACCTAAGTTTACTAAACGACCTTCTGCTAATACGATTACATCTTTACCTTCAATTGTATACATATCAACTTGTGGTTTGATTGTATTTTTAGTATCGCCATAATTTGCGTTTAACCAAGCCATATCAATCTCAATATCGAAGTGACCAATATTACAAACAATCGCCTTATCTTTCATTGCACGGAAATGTTTTTCTGTAATCAAATCTCTACAACCTGAAGCTGTAACGATAATATCCGCTTCTGCAACAGCATCAATCATTTTTTTAACTTCAAAACCATCCATTGCTGCTTGTAATGCACAAATAGGATCAATTTCAGTTACAATTACACGAGCACCTGCACCTCTTAATGAAGCTGCAGAACCTTTTCCTACATCTCCATAAGATCCTACAACTGCTACTTTACCAGCCATCATAACATCTGTTGCTCTACGAATCGCATCTACTAATGACTCTTGACAACCATATTTATTATCAAATTTAGATTTTGTAACAGAGTCATTTACATTGATTGCAGGAATAGGCAAAGTACCTTTTTCCATACGCTCATATAAACGGTGAACACCCGTTGTTGTTTCTTCACTCAACCCTTTAATATGTTGTACTAATTCAGGAAATTGATCTAAAACCATGTTTGTTAAATCTCCACCATCATCCAAAATCATGTTTAATGGTTTGTCTTCGCTACCGAAAAACAAAGTTTGTTCAATACACCAATCCGCTTCTGCTTGTGTTTGTCCTTTCCAAGCAAATACTCCAATACCTGCTGCTGCAATCGCTGCTGCTGCTTGGTCTTGTGTAGAAAAAATGTTACAAGAACTCCATTTTACTTCTGCTCCTAATGCTACCAATGTTTCTATTAAAACAGCAGTTTGAATAGTCATATGTAAACAACCGGCAATTCTTGCTCCTTTTAATGGTTGAGAAGCTGCATATTCTTCACGAACAGCCATTAATCCTGGCATTTCTGCTTCTGCTAATCTAATTTCTTTTCTACCCCAATCAGCCAAACTCATGTCTGCTACTTTGTAAGGTAATTTTAAATCAATTTTTAAATCTGTTGTTGACATTTTATATTTTTTTTAGAATACAAATGTAAAATGAAAAGTATAATATTCTATATTAAATATAATATACAGGATAAATTATCTTTATTATGTATTTTTGCAGAATAAATGACAATATCATGAAAGCAAAGCAAACTCAAACAGAAAAAATATCGGACACCAATTATAAAATGGATGAAAAAGACTTGGCCATCCTTACCATTTTACAACAAAATGCCAAAGCAACCGTTACTGAAATTGCCCAAAAAGTTCACCTAAGCTCCTCTCCCACTTTTGATAGAATTAAACGCATGGAGCAACATGGCATTATAAAACAATATGTAACCTTGGTTAATAACTCTAAAGTGAACCGGGGATTGATGGTTATTTGCTATGTGTCTTTAAAAGAACACAACAAAAATGCTGGTACAAAATTTATAAAATCCATATTAGAAATGCCGGAAGTAATTGAATGTTACAGCATCAGCGGTGAATTTGATTTTATGCTAAAAGTAGTCGGTGAAAACATGGAGCGCTATTATGATTTTCATGTCAACAAACTCAGTCAAGCAGACAATGTAGGTCATATTCAAAGTGTATTTGTAATGGGAACCATAAAAGAAAAATTGGTGAGCGTATATTAGTTCATTCGATTTACAATACAACACTGTAACCTAACTCTTTCTGGATTTAGAAGATAAAACGTTTATCACTCTTTTTTGATTATTTTTTTCGAACGCTCATTTCATTGTGTATCAGCGCAGCATGCAACCCTTGTTTATAGGCCTTAAAATAAGGAATGATTTGTCTTTTAAGTGAGTCGTTATACATTAAATTGAATTGCAATAAACTGTCCTTTTTAAAATCAAACAAACCATTTACGTTGGTATCATTGGCAGTAACCACAATGTCATTGAATATAAAATGAGCATTATTATCTATGATGGAATACCAAAAAGGTTTTGAAAGGGTATCAAATCCACTTTTCCCAAAAGCAAAAAATGGTGCCGGATAATGAATATAATCCATCACAGTTGGTAATATATTTATTTGTTGAAATGTTTGATTATTCGTTCCTTTCAAATGAACATCATTGGGTTTATAAAACGCAATTGGAACTGCATAAAGCCCTACTCCATTGTTGTAATATTTTAGTGAATCTTGACAAACTAAAAAATTATGATCGGCAGTAAAAACAAATAAGGTGTTTTTGAACCACGATTTCTTGGAGGCTGTTTTAAAAAATTCCCTCAATGCTTGATCCGTATATCGAATACCTCGTTGTATGCTTTTTAATTTTCTAATTTCTTCGTTTTTAAAATCTTTCGGCAAACCAAATGGCTCATGTGAACTCAACGTGAAAATAGAAGAGAAAAAAGGTTGTTTTTGTTTACTTAATTCATCGGCATAATACTGCAAATAAGGTTCATCCCAAATACCCCAAGTTCCATCAAAATGTTGATCATTATTGTATTCTGTGCGACCAAAATAACGATCATATCCTGCATTGCTGGCAAAAATATCAAAGCTCATCGTGCCATTGGTACCACCATGAAAAAAAGAAGATGAATAGCCTATTTTTTTCAATAAGCTAGGCATTGCATCTATTTGATTATTGGCATAAGGAGATGTTACAAAATCGGCATTCATAAAAGAAGGAATTCCTGCTATCACGGCTGGAATACCCATGGCACTCGTGTGTCCGTTCGCATAGGCATTTGAAAACACATAGCTGTTTGCAAAAATACTATCCAAA
>CANHJA010000150.1 GCA_947460795.1 Bacteroidota bacterium
CAATTAGTAACCAAGGACTTTTTAGATTTAAGCCTACAAAACCACCAAGGTATATTTCCAACCTTTGGAGACCTTACTGGCGATGGCATTGATGATTTAATTTTTGGAGGGGTTAAAGGAAATATTGCACTGTACAAAAACACGGCAGCATCCAATTTAGTGCAACCGGTGTTTGTAAAAATAACAGACAGTTTGCCCAATTTAAAATCGGGAGAATACAGCACGCCTGTTTTGGTAGATTTTAATCAAGATGGAAAAAATGATTTATTCGTAGGCAGCAAAATTGGTAAAATTGCTTATTTCGAAGATACCAGTTCTACCTCAACAACGAAGTTGGCATTAAAAACAACGGCTGTTGGTAACATTAAAGCTGGCAGTGTGGGTCAATTTTTTGGTTACAGCGCTCCATTTATTGGCAAAATAGACAATACAGATTCTACCGTTTTATTAATCGGAAACGTGGATGGCAATATTGAACGATATGATTCTTTTATCAACAACTATACGCTTTTCAACAGATTAGATTCTAACTATTCATTCATCCAAGCCTCCAACAGAGCGGTTCCTGCTGTTGCCGACATAGATGGCGATGGTATGTATGAAATGGTTGTTGGAAATAAAATGGGCGGTTTATATTATTACAAACAAGTAAAAACCATTCAACCGAATTCGGTTCATACCGTTGAATTCAATCAAAATACCATTGCTATTTTCCCCAATCCTTGCTCAGACAAATTGCAAATATTATTTAAAGAGGAGATGGTCAATAAAATAGCTTTGTTGAATTTATACGACATGATGGGTAGAAAAATTGCATCCAATAAAATACAAACGACATCATACAATACCTATTCTTTAGGAACTATTTCGAATGGCATTTATTTTCTAGAAATAGAAATAGAGAATCAGAAAGTAATTAAAAAGATACTTAAGAACTAAACATCCATGGATGTTTGATTGTTTTCTGCTTGAGACTCCCCTGCTTTTTTAATTTCGAAATCTTTAAATGATTTCCCCATTTCTCCGTTGATGATAATTGAATTGGCTTTGATTAATTCTTTAATGCGCCACTCGATAAATAAATGACTCACCGATTGAGTTATTTTTTTCATGGTTTCATTCACTATTTTGTTAGCCTTCTGAAACTCACTGCTCAAGGAATTTTTAATCAATGTGTCAAAATAAGCAACATCTTTAGACGCAATTTTTTTACCTCCTTCGTAAGTTCTCACCCAAGCATTTTCTTGCTGCAAACGAGCCCACTCGTCGCCTTCTACTTCATATTCAGCTGGTGTAACTTCTTTCAACAAGCGTTTTGTTTTTAAAAATTCTTTTGCTGGTATTTGAGAAAAATTAGTTGGATAAAACAATTGACCTTTTTCATTTAGAAAAGGCAACCCAATAATATTGATGGTGTGTAACATACCAGGAAATTGTTTTAAATGAGTGAGCAACCAAAAGTAAGCACACACATCTGTTACGCAAGGAGACATCCAAAAGCACAATGGTTCTTCTTCTCGTTGTGCTCTAACGGCTAATAATTTAATTGTATTCTCATCCAATACTTGATCCTCTTCAGGGAAAGTAGCATCTAGCTCTTTCCAAAAAGAAGTTCTGATGCCAATAAACTTTTCATCTTCATTCGGATGAATTGGACCTACGCCTAAAGTATCTTTTAAAACAACTATTTCTCCTTTTAAATTTTCATCCAAAGCAAAAGCCTCTTCTAAATTTTTTGCAGCTTCGTGACCAACTAATATATGTATCATCAGTTATACTATTTAATGATTAATGGTAAATGATTTTTTTATTTCCTAATTTAAAATTTGTTCAACGGCATCTAATTCTACCCTCAAATTATTAATGATAAACTCTTGACGTTGCATGGTGTTTTTACCCATGTAATACTCGAGTAATTTTTGAATATGCGCTTCCGCACCCAACAAAACAGGTTCTTTACGCATGTCATCACCAATAAAACCGGCAAACTCATTGGGCGAAATTTCACCCAATCCTTTAAATCTAGTAATTTCAGGCTTGCCCGAAAGTTTTTGAACAGCCAATTGTTTTTCAGTTTCACTGTAGCAGTAAATGGTTTCTTTTTTATCCCTTACTCTAAATAGAGGGGTTTCTAAAATATATACATGGCCATTGCGAACTAAGTCTGGAAAAAACTGCAAAAAGAAAGTCATTATCAACAAACGAATGTGCATGCCATCCACATCGGCATCGGTAGCAATTACAATATTATTATATCTCAATCCTTCAATGCCTTGTTCAATATTCATTGCATGTTGAAGCAAATTCATTTCTTCATTTTCATACACTATTTTTTTGCTCATACCATAGCAATTCAACGGTTTCCCTTTTAAACTAAAAACAGCTTGAGTAGCCACGTTTCTTGATTTGGTAATAGAACCACTAGCAGAGTCTCCCTCGGTAATAAACAGCGTAGATTCTAAGCGTTTGATATCCATTTCTATTTTATTTTTCCCCTCATACACTTCATCAAAATGAACTTTACAATCTCTTAATTTTCGATTGTGCAAATTCGCTTTTTTAGCGCGCTCATTGGCTATCTTTTTAATGCCGCTTAACTCTTTGCGTTCGTGTTCACTTTGTTCAATTCTCTTTTTTAATGACTCTGCTACTGTTGGATTTCTATGTAAAAAATTATCCAATTCTTTCGTTAAAAAATCCATCATAAAGGTCTTTACTGATGGACCCTTTACATCCATATTGATGCTTCCCAATTTTGTTTTTGTTTGACTTTCAAAAACGGGTTCCACCACCCTTACACTCACTGCAGCTACAATACTTTGACGAATATCACTGGCATCATAATCTTTTTTATAAAAGTCTCTGATTGTTTTCACAAATGCTTCTCTAAATGCTTGCTGATGGGTTCCTCCCTGTGTAGTATGTTGGCCATTTACAAACGAATAAATTTCCTCCCCGTAATCACCTGTATGTGAAAAAGCAATATCCACATCGTCTCCTTTCAATTGCACGATAGGATAACGCAAATCATCCGCATTGGTTTTTCTTTCCAACAAATCCAACAAGCCATTTTTAGAGATGTATTTTTTGCCATTAAAAACGATTGCCAATCCAGCATTTAAGTAGCAGTAATTCCAAATTTGGTTTTCAATGTACTCTTCAATGAATTTATAATTTCTAAAAACGGTTTCGTCGGGTACAAAAGAAATTTCTGTCCCATTGGGCTCTGTAGTCGCAATTTCTTTGTGTTCTTTTACTAAATTTCCTTTTTCAAATTCAGCTAATTTCATTTTCCCTTCACGGAAACTTCTTACTTGAAATACATTACTTAATGCATTAACCGCTTTGGTACCTACTCCATTTAATCCTACCGACTTCTGAAAAACATTGCTATCATATTTCGCACCGGTATTAATTTTACTCACAACATCAACAACTTTTCCCAATGGAATTCCTCGTCCATAATCACGCACACGCACATGTCCCATATTCACTTCAACTTCAATTTGACGACCATGTCCCATTGTATGTTCATCTATACAGTTGTCAATAACCTCTTTTAACAACACATAAATCCCATCATCAACACTACTCCCATCACCCAACTTACCAATATACATACCTGGACGCAGCCGAATATGCTCTCGCCAATCAAGCGATTTTATGGAGTCTTCATCATAATTCCCGATCATTTTATTTTCAGCCATTGTATTCTAATTTATAGTGCAATAAGCACAAATTTATTATAAATGTTTATTTTTCGTACTTTTTCTTATGCACAGAATCGTAAAAAACATAGCCAAACTAAAAATGGTCCCTTTACGGAACCATTTAGCTATTTCAACAACTATTTTTTATCGAATCAATGTGATATCCCCTTTTAAAAATTGAGTTTTACCTGTAGGGCTTGCCACTTTTATCATGTAATAATACACACCAGGATCTTGCATTTTTCCTTTAAAGTTACCATCCCAACCTTTTGAAATGTCCCTTGTTTCAAAAATTTGTTGACCCCATCGATTCATGATTTTAAATTCTTGTAAGGTGATTAATTTTCTAGCAGTAACATGAAAAATATCATTCACTCCATCTCCATTAGGTGAAAAAGCCGATGGGACAAATACATCTTGCTCAATGACAGTTACATGGAAAGAATCTATTTGAGGGCATCCTTGTAACAAACTTACCCCGGTAACATAATAAGTAATATCGGAAAGCGGCGTTGCAAGTCCATCATTGCTTTGACTGTAAGAAATATAATTTGTAGGGTTCCAATAATAAAAAGGAGCTCCTGTTACATTTAATTGAATAGATTCACCCAAATAAATAGTGGTGTCATTGTTCCATAGCTGCATATTAAATGGAGGCTGCACAGACACATAAAGACTTAAGGTGTCGCTGCAACCATGGGTATCTAATAATATAGCATAAAAATGCTCTGAACCCATTACGGTAGCAATTGGATTAGGACAAAATTCACAACTTAAATTTGTTGCTGGATACCATTGATAAGCCCCAGTGCCTCCAGTAACCCATAACTGAATTGGCGAACCATCACAAATGAGTGTGTCATCTTTTATGTCCCCTACTTGAAAAGGCCATACGGTGGCTAAAAAAGTATCTGAAGTTTTACAACCTGCGTTGGGAGAAACAATATCAAGTTGAATATTTTGGGAAGTGGTTCCAACAAATGTAGGGTTGTATCCATTCGCATTTACTAGACCACTGGCAGGATTCCAAATTACATTGTAATTGAAGGCAGGCGTAACTACTGCATTGATGGGATAGGTAGCGCCTTCACAAATTTCAAAATCTGAAATAGGCGTTAATATAGGCACCGGATCTGCAGTTACAGTAAATGATTTTTTTACGGGCACACAAGTCCCAAATGAACCGGTGACTGTGTATTTTTGAGACCCAGGAACGGTTGGCGTAATACTGGTTAAAAACTGATTTGGATTCAACACATTATTTGCAGGAGTCCATTGCATAGTCATACCTGCATCCATTGTTCCATTTATGTTGACTGTATTGCCCAAACAAATTGCAGTGTCCCCATTAAACAAACTGTACTCTAATGAATCTTTAATTTCAATGATAATACTGTCTGTAACAAGTTGAGCGCAGCCACTTAATACATAAATTTTCAAAAACTCGGTTCCTTCTACAATCCCATCAGGGAAAGCATACAAACTTAAATTTTTTATTGTATCACTGGCATTCGGCAAAAAAGTTAATTGAGTAGGCAATGTGGTATAATCGATAGAATTTTGAGCATTACCCCCATATTGTAAGTTAATCGTATCGGCATAAACTGTTCCTGAAACTATTTTACGAGTTATTTTTAAATTGGCGCTGTCGCATCCTTCCACAATAACAGGAGAGCCAGAAGAAGATGTAAGCCCTGCACTTAATTTTATTTGAATGATATTTGATTTTAAACTCCCTGCTTTTAAAAACACTCCTGAATCCAATATATTATCTTGTTTATCAGCAATAGCCAATTTTAAATGATAAGTTGAACAAGGTATTACAGGCGATACAGCCGTTAACACTTTCGTAAATCCTGGATATTTAACAGTAGCTCCATTTGCATTGCAAACAAAATATTGGCAAGTGTTGTTCGTTGCATTGAAGGCCGTACAACCAGCAGTATTTGCAAAACAATAGCTGGCAGTGTTGCAGCAACCTGGATTATTTGGACAATAAATTGTACTAATTGCTACAGGACAAGTTGATGAACCAGGCACTAAGGCAATATTTTTTGCATTATTTGTATAAGGTCCTGCGATTCCTGGACCACTGATAAAAAA
>CANHJA010000151.1 GCA_947460795.1 Bacteroidota bacterium
TACTACGTACAAGATCCAGGGCCTAAAGACAATGGATATGTAGTTTCAAATCGTTTAGGAAGTTATTATGTAAAAAATCCAACTTGTTGCGATGATATTTACAGAGTAATCAAAGAACCTAATTTTTATGTTAAAGGAGTTGTTTTAGATGAGTCATCTAATCAACCAGTACCTGAAACAGTTATTAAAATGGGCGACGAAAATACTCAAGTATTAAAAGATACATTTTATTCTAAAAATGGTAATTTTATGTTTTACACGCCAATGGGTAAAAACTATATTATTACGGCAGATAAGTCGGGTTATATTTCTGGAAGAACTACTTTAAGTACTACCGGAAAATCAGTTATGGATCCTGATGACACAACTGTTGTAACCGTTTATGTTCATAAAATTACAAACGATTTCGAATTCCATGTTCAAAATGTTTATTACAACTTCAATAATGGAAATTTTCAACCAGATTCTTACGGAGCATTAGATTCATTGGTTCGCTTTTTAACTGATAATCCTTCAGTGAGTGTTGAAATTCGTTCATATACCGACAGTAAAGGAGTAGATCAATACAATGATGAATTGTCTGTGAAAAGAGCTCAAGCTGTTATGACATACATGCAAAGTAAAGGAATTGACAGAGGTCGAATGATTGCTAGAGGAGAAGGGAAGAAAAATCCTATTCGTCCTAACACAATTGATGGCAAAGACAATCCAACAGGACGTCAATTCAATAGAAGAACAGAATTTAGAATCATTGGAGAATTAGCAGAAAAGCATATCATTTATGATCAAAACAAACCAGAATATATCGACAAATCAGGTGTTGAAAGCAGAAATAAAAATTTAAATGCAGACGAGCCTGAAACAGAAGATAATACACAATTAGACAGCAGTGTATTACCAGGAAGCAGAGTTGAATAATTCAAAAACATAAATTATCAATACAAAAACCTCCTATTTAGGAGGTTTTTTTGTGAATGATAAATTAATAACCCTTTTTTTGGATAAAATAACAAACATTATCTATTATTTTTACGTCTTAGGTATAAAATACACATAAAATGAAAAAAAGTATCGTTACTATAGTATTAACTCTTATTTCAATTGTTTCATTTTCTCAAAATAAAACAATGTCACAACGCGTGAAAAAACAGATAGAAGTATTGAAAAAAGCGGACTTAAATTTAACAGATATCCAATTGTCAAGAATAACTATAGTTTTGACAAATGAAGATGCAAATTATCAGAAAATTATTAAAGCATTTGAAGGGAATAAGTCTGTTTTAGAAGCAAAAACTGCAGAAATTAAATTATATACAATTAATAATATAAAAGGAGCTATGACTCCACAACAAATAGAAAAGTTTGATGCAATTAAATTAGCAGAAAAATTCAATTAGAATATTTATCAAAAGCACAGTATCTTTTATTTGTTACAATAAACAGAGATACTTTATTTGAAAGATATTCGTTATAATAAAAAAGTAATACATGAGACAATTAAAGATAGCAACCCAGATAACCAACAGAGACAGTCAGGCGGTAGAGAAATACTTACAAGATATAAGTAGAATTCCTATGATTAATGCGGAAGAAGAAACGGTTTTAGCACAAAAAATTAGAATAGGAGACAATATTGCGTTAGATAAATTAGTAAAATCAAATTTACGTTTTGTAGTATCTGTAGCGAAACAATATCAGCATCAAGGTTTAACTTTAAGTGACTTAATTAACGAAGGAAATTTAGGATTAATTAAAGCGGCTCAGCGTTTTGATGAAACAAAAGGTTTCAAATTTATTTCCTATGCAGTTTGGTGGATCAGACAATCTATTTTACAAGCCTTGGCTGAGCAAGGTAGATTGGTTCGTTTGCCACAAAATAAAATAGGTACCTACAACAAAGCAAACAAAGCCATGATGGCCTTTGAGCAAGAAAATGAGCGTGAGCCTTCTGTAGAAGAATTAGCAGGTATTTTAGAAATGAGCGAAACAGAAATTGCGAATATTTTTGTTACAAATTCTCGACATACTTCATTAGACGCTCCAGTTCATGAAGCGGAAGATGTAAATATGGGCGACTTGCTAGCAGGTGCAAATGATACAGATGATAGTGTAATACAAGATAGTTTACGTGAAGAAATCCGTAGAATTTTAAAATCATTAAGTCCTAGAGAATCTGAAATTGTAAGCGCTTATTTTGGTTTAGATGGAAACGATGGAACTACGATTGAGCAAATTGGAGAAAAATACGATTTGACGAAAGAGCGTATCAGACAAATTAAAGAACGTGCCATTAAACGTCTACAAAAAGCAAGATACAGCAAATCATTGCGTTCATATTTAGGATAATTCATACTACTAGTACTACTACTAAGTACAAATAAATAAAAAAGACTGTCAGCAATGACAGTCTTTTTTATTATTACTTTCAGTTGATAAATATCCAAGTATTAAATATTTTCTTGCTTTAAATTCATAAACGATTAAATAAATTCATTTAACGGGCATTTTTTATATTAAAATAAAAATAATATTAACTTTTTTGTTAAAAATGATGAAATTTCTTGCATGAAAGTGTAAATAAAGCAATATTTGCATAAATAAATATAAAAAAATGAGCAATTTACGTTTCAATGCACTAAAATCTTTAAATGAGAGTGCAACAGACATTCGCAGTTATGGCAATAATAAAATAACTGCTTTATTCGCTAGCAATGTATTTACAGGCAAAGTACAACGTGAATATTTAAGTGATGAAGCGTACAAAAGCTTACTAAATTCTGTAAAATCAGGCAGTAAAATAGATCGTAAAATGGCCGACCAAATTTCATCAGGTATGAAAGCTTGGGCAATGGACAGAGGCGTAACACATTACACACACTGGTTTCAACCATTAACAGGAGCGACTGCAGAAAAACACGATTCTTTTTTTACTATTAAAAGTGATGGTTCTGCATTGGAATTATTTGACGGCGACGCTTTAACTCAACAAGAGCCAGACGCTTCTTCATTTCCAAACGGAGGCATTCGAGCAACATTCGAAGCTCGTGGTTACACAGCTTGGGATCCCACTTCACCGGCCTTTATTATTGAGCAAGCATATGGAAAAACGTTGTGTATTCCAACCATCTTCATCTCATACAGCGGCGAATCTTTAGATACAAAAACACCTTTATTAAAAGCGGTTGATTTATTGAGCAAATCAGCGTTAGATGTTTGTCACTATTTTGATAAAAATATTACCAAAGTAGCCGCTACATTAGGTTGGGAGCAAGAATATTTCGTAATCGATGAAGCCATGGCCAATGCGCGTCCCGATTTATTAGCAACAGGTAGAACATTATATGGACACACTCCAGCAAAAGGACAACAATTAGATGACCACTATTTTGGCGCTATTCCTGAAAGAGTGTTTGCCTACATGCAAGATTTTGAGCAAGAGGCATACAAATTAGGCATACCTTTAAAAACACGTCACAATGAAGTAGCTCCTTCTCAATTTGAGTGTGCGCCAATTTTTGAAGAAGTAAATATTGCAGTTGATCACAACTCATTATTGATGGATGTAATGCAACGAGTAGCAAAACGCCATAAATTAAAAGTTTTGTTGCACGAAAAACCGTTTGCAGGAGTAAACGGAAGCGGGAAACACAACAACTGGAGTTTAGCTACCGATACAGGAATTAATTTATTAGCACCAGGTAAAACTCCTCGTACGAATTTAATGTTCTTAACATTTTTTGTCAATGTATTAAAAGCAGTTCATACCCATGCCGATTTATTAAGAGGTTCCATCGCATCTTCAACAAATGACCATCGTTTAGGTGCAAATGAAGCGCCGCCAGCAATCATTTCAGTGTTTGTAGGCAAGTATTTAACTCAAGTATTAAACGAAGTTGAGGAGCGTGTTACAGGTAAATTCTCTGAGCAAGATGAAGAAATTTTAAAGAAAGATATTCATAGAAACATTCCTGAATTAATTATGGACAATACCGATAGAAATCGTACGAGTCCGTTTGCATTTACAGGAAATAAATTTGAGTTTAGAGCAGTTGGTTCTACAGCCAATTGCGCGTGGCCAATGACCATTTTGAATACCATTATGGCCGACACTCTAGTGAATTTCAAAAAAGAAGTAGATGCGTTGATTGAAAAAGGAGAGAAAAAAGAAATTGCTTTATTGCACATCATTCGTAAATACATTGCCGAAAGTAAAAATATTTGTTTTGAAGGAGATAATTACAGCGAAGCATGGGCGCAAGAAGCTGCAAAACGTGGCTTAAACAATTTTAAAGATACACCAAGAGCGTTGGACGTTTTTGTTACTGATTTAGCAAAAAAATTATTCGAAGACCATAAAATATTTACGCACGTTGAATTAGAAGCTCGTCATGAAATTATGTTAGAAGAGTACGTGAAAAAAGTACAAATCGAGGCACGAATGATGGGTTACTTAGCAAGCAATTCTATTTTGCCAGCAGCAATAAACTATCAAAAAACAATGGTAGAAAACGTAAAAGGATTGCACGATATTGGTTTAAAAGGTGAAGCAACTCGTTCTCAAGTAGAAATTATAGAGGCTATCTCAAAACACATCAATGCCATTAGCGACAACGTAGAAGCAATGATAGAAGCTCGCAAAAAAGCAAATGAAATAGAAAGTATGCACGAAAAAGCAGTAGCTTATTGCGACAGCGTAAAACCATTTTTCGATATCATTCGCTATCATGCCGATAAATTAGAATTAATCGTAGACGATCGTTTATGGACATTGCCTAAATATCGTGAGATGTTATTTTTAAGATAGTCGTTGTATTTTTTGATATTAAAAGACCTATAAACTAGAAATATTTTATAGGTCTTTCTTCTTTTGGGAGGATCAACGACAGTAACTTTTTTCATCCACAACGGCGATGGCACCAGTCAACAGAGGCACTTTATTCGTCAAAAAAGCCAATTTCCAACAGAATCATTGAATTTTAAATCAAAAAATAGGTTTATTCCATAAAAATTATGTACTTTTGCACCCCTGTAAAATAGTAGACCTTGTATGAAACACAATCGGGAATTTGAAATTGCTTTTGTCGGTCTTAAACCTGGAGAACATACATACGATTATACTATTGCAGATTCTTTCTTTGAAACGTTTGAAAAACCAGAATTTTGGAATGCAAACATTGATGTTAAATTAGTTTTAGATAAAAAAGCCAATGCTTTATTATTGAAATTTTACATCAATGGCAAAGCAATCGTTTCGTGTGATCGATGCGCTGAAGATTTAGAGTTGACCCTTTGGGATGAATTTGAATTATTAGTAAACATTATCGACGACGAATTGGTTGCCAAAAAGAATGAAAATGATGCTGAAGTGGCATACATTGGAAAATCTGAAAGCATTTTAGATATTACAAGCTGGATTTTTGAATTCATCACGTTGTGTTTACCCATACAACGCGTTCATGGAGATGATGAAAACGGGAAAAGTTACTGTAACCCAACAGTTATAGACTTTTTAGAAAATCAAAACAAAAACGCAACAAACCCTATTTGGGATAAGTTGAAAAACAATAATTAATAACAACAAACTTTTTAAATTAAAGCAAAATGCCTAATCCTAAAAGAAGACACTCACAACAAAGAAGTGCAAAACGTCGTACGCACTACAAGGCAACGATTGATACGTTAAGCACA
>CANHJA010000152.1 GCA_947460795.1 Bacteroidota bacterium
ACTACAGAAAATGAAAGTGAAAATTTAAATTTAGCCAATCAACAATACAAAATATTTCATTCAACGATAGATGTTTGTATTTTAGGAATGGGTGAAGATGGCCATACTGCATCATTATTTCCAAACGAAATATCTTCTGAAAAAAATTTATTAAGTGACTTTGTTTGTTTGATTTCAACTATATCACCCAATGCCCCAACACAACGTATTTCATGTTCAAAATCACTCATTTTAAAAAGCAATTCTATTTATTTAATGTTGATCGGTGAACATAAAAAACTAATTTTACAACAAGCATCTAGCAAAAAATTACCTATCGCATATTTTATAGAAGCAGAAAACAAAAAAACAGAAATTTATTATTCTGAGAAAAAATAAAATAATTATGATACATCAAATAATAGAAACGGTTACTAATCGAATTATTGAAAGAAGCAAAGAAAGCCGTCAACTTTATTTAAACCAAATGAAGGCGGCTTTTGCAGAAGGCGTCACGCGAAATGTATTGAGTTGTGGGAATTTAGCACATGGTTTTGCTGGTTGTTCTTTAGATGAAAAATCAATTTTATCAGACACCAAAAAAAATAACATAGGAATAGTAACTGCTTATAACGATATGCTTTCTGCGCATAAAACGTATGAGCACTATCCTGAAAAAATTAGAACTTACGCTAAAAAATACAATGCTGTCGCACAAGTTGCAGGAGGTGTTCCTGCAATGTGTGATGGTGTTACACAAGGTCAACCAGGTATGGAACTTTCTTTATTTAGCAGGGACGTAATTGCACTATCAACTGCTGTAGCCCTTTCTCACAATATGTTTGATGGCACTGTAGGCTTGGGAATTTGTGATAAAATTATTCCTGGACTGGTTATAGGCACGTTGAAATTTGGGCATTTGCCTACTCTATTTATTCCTGGCGGACCGATGAAAACAGGCATAAGCAATGATGAAAAAGCAAAAATCAGACAAGACTTTGCAGAAGGAAAAATTGGTCGTGCAGAATTATTAAAAGGTGAATCAGACTCTTACCATTCAGCAGGAACATGCACTTTTTATGGCACTGCAAATAGCAATCAAATGTTAATGGAAATTATGGGATTGCAATTACCAGGTTCAAGCTTTGTAAATCCGGATACGGAATTGAGAGAATTATTAACCGAAGAAGCTATTAAAGTTTTGAGTCGAAATTGCGAAGCCAATTCTTTTGAAAATTCATTAAGTACCATTTATGATGAAAAAGTAGTTGTAAACGGTTTAGTTGGTTTATTAGCAACAGGAGGTTCTACCAATCATACCATTCATTTAATAGCGATGGCAAATGCAGCTGGAATAAAAATTAATTGGCAAGACTTTTCTGACCTATCTAATATTGTTCCTTTGTTGACAAGAATTTATCCTAATGGGCCAGCGGATGTCAATCAGTTTCATGCAGCTGGTGGAATGTCATTTGTAATCAATACTTTATTAGAAAATGGCTTATTGCATGAAGATGTAAGTACTATTTTAGGAAAAGGGTTGAAAGCGTTTACAAAAGAACCCAAAATAAAAGATGGGGAAATAATTTGGGTTGATGGCGTAAAAGAAAGTTTAAATACTGAAATTGTTAGACCTGTTTCAAATCCATTTTTAGCTAATGGGGGCATTGTGATGTTGGATGGAAATATTGGACGTGCAGTGATAAAAACAGCTGCTGTAAAAGATGAACATTTAGTTATTGAGGCTGAAGCCATTGTGTTTAATGAACAAGAAGATTTAATAATTGCTTTTAAAAATGGGGAATTAGAAAAAGATTTTATTGCCGTGTTGCCTTTTCAAGGACCCAAACAAAATGGCATGCCAGAACTTCATAAATTAACTCCTACGTTAGGAATTTTGCAAGCAAGAGGTTTTAAAGTTGCCTTAGTTACTGACGGAAGAATGTCTGGTGCTTCAGGTAAAATACCAGCAGCTATTCATTTATCTCCAGAAGCAAAAGATGGAGGATTAATAGCCAAAATAAGAACAGGCGATCTAATCCGTTTGAATGCAGTTACAGGTGAACTATCTTGTTTAAATTTACCTATAGTAGAAAGCAGACAAGCATCAACAAAAGACAATTCAACTACATTTGGTTTTGGAAGAGAATTATTTGCAAATATGCGTCAACTGGTTTCGTCAAGTGAAGAAGGTGCTAGTTTTTTGGAATAAAAAAAAGATAAACAATATGACACAAAATAATATAAGAGTAATTTTAGAAAAACATAAATTGATTCCTGTTGTAACGTTTAATGCGTTAGATGAAGTACAACCCATGATTGAGAAATTATTGGCAAATAATATACATTGTATAGAAATTACATTGAGAACACCCATTGCTTTTGATGCAATTGCAGAAACGGTTTCAAAATTTGGTGATAAAATTGATGTAGGAATTGGTACGGTAATTAATGCGCAACAAATTCAAAAAGCAATTGATTTAAATGTGAAATTTATGGTAAGTCCAGGATTGAATGCAGCTATTTTTGACGATTTAGAAAACAGCAATATTGCGTTTATTCCAGGTGTTGCAACTCCAAGTGAAATTATGACAGGTATTGCAAAAGGCTGGGATACATTTAAGTTTTTCCCAGCAAATTTATTTGGTGGCAAAGATGCGATTAAAGCGTATGGGCAATTATTTCCAAATATAAAATTTTGCCCAACTGGTGGAATTACAAAAGATAGTTTTCAAGAATACTTAGATATGAAAAATGTAATTAGTGTAGGCGGCTCTTGGATGGTGAGTTAAAGTAAAATCTTTTCTGTATTCCAAATTAATGAAGCTGCGCCTAAAATTGCTGCATCGCTTTCTTTTAATTCTGAAGGCAACAATTTTACTTTTCCTTGATAAATTTTCAAGAGATTTTGTTCCATATATTTACGAGTAGGCTCAAAAATAAACTTGCCTGCCTGAGCTAAACCTCCAAATAAAATAATCGCTTCTGGGCTTGTGATAGCTATGGCATCAGCCAAGCTTTGTCCTAAAATTTTTCCTGTAAATTCAAATATCTCCAATGCTAAGAAATCGCCGTTTACAGCTGCATCATAAATATCTTTTGAAGAAATAACGGCTAAATTTCTCAACGAACTTGTTGTGTTTTTTGTTTCTAAAAATTCATTAGCGGTTCGAACAATCCCTGTTGCAGATGTGTAGGTTTCTAAACATCCATTTCTACCACAACCACAAATTCGCCCATCTCTTACAGCAATAGTATGACCTAGTTCACCAGCAAAGCCATCATGACCATAAATCATTTTGCCATTGGCAACAAAACCACTACCAACGCCTGTACCTAAAGTAACCATGATAAAATCACTCATGCCTTTTGCAGCTCCATGCATCATTTCTCCAATGGCTGCAGCATTCGCATCATTGGTAACAGTAGTTTCTAAATTAAATCTTTCATTAAATAATTTGGCTAAAGGCAAAACCCCTTTCCATCTTAAATTAGGAGCAAATTCTATGGTTCCTTGATAATAATTGCCATTGGGTGCACCAATTCCTATTCCTCTAAATTCGTTGAAGCCAAACTTATTAATTTGAGGATAAAGTACTTTATAACTTGCCTCTACAAAGTCTTCTAAAAATTCATAATCCTTTGTGTTTAACTCGGCTTCAAATAAAATATTTCCCATTTTATCTACAATTCCCATTACAGAATTTGTACCTCCTATATCAATACCAATACTATATTGCATATTTAATTTACTAAAAAAGTTATTTGAAAAATTAATGAGATGCGGTTGCATTCGCATCATAATCGATGCCTTGTTTGATTAATAATTTCTTTACAACAAAAGCAAAGAATGCTAAATATGCAAAGCAAATAACTGCAATCCAATATGAAGTGTGAATGCCAAATCCAACAGAATTTGGATTGCTACTTTGTAATAAATCAGCTAATTTACCTTGAATGGGAGGAATAATTCCACCGCCTAAAATCATCATAATTAAAAACCCAGAACCTTGTGTGCTGTATTTTCCTAAACCAGCTAATGACAAAGAAAAAATACAAGACCACATTACACTGCAAAATAAACCACCACTTAAAAATGCATAAGTTGCAATTGTACCTTCGGTAAAAATTCCTACTGACATAGCAAGCATTCCTAACAAACTAAAGACTAATAATGTTTTTGCTGGTTTGTCTTGTGTAGCATAAAATGCTAAAACAAAAATAAGTACTGAAACAAAATACCAATATAAAGGCGACATGTCATTTTGCGCAATACTATTTATCAGAACAACCACGGCAAATGCCACCAAAGGAACTACAAGCAATAATACATTTTTCAAGGTTTTTCCAGGTCTGAAAACATTAATAGCACCAGCCCAACGACCAATCATTAAACTACCCCAATACATTGAAACATAAGGTGCTGCGCTTTGAGCCTCAAATCCTCCAAATTGTGGTTGTTTTAATAATTCACTTAAATTGCTTCCAATTGCAACCTCTACACCTACGTAAATGAAGATGGCTAACATACCTAAAATTAATTGTGGATATTTCATTGCGCCCCACCCTTCATTGTTTTTATTAGCCCTAAAATATGAAATTACTAATGTTGCCAAAACTATAAACAACCCAAATAATAGCCATTTCATACGAGTGTTTTCAATGGCTTTTTTAGCAATTGCATCCACAGGAATTTCTTTATAACTCATAAAAACGGGAACAAAAGCAATGACCAACATAATTGTCATAATCAACATCGCAATCAATGCTTTATTCGCTTTTTCTGTTTTTTCTTCACTGCCTCCTGATGGAACCTTTTTAGAAAAGAAAAACAATGCAGCTGCTCCTAGAAACAATGCACAAACAATGCCGTATAGAATAGAAACTTTATCTAAACTTAAATTATTTATTTGGTCATCATTGGCTTTAGTAACTCCAAACAATGCTAAAGCAACCACAATAGGACCAATAGAAGTTCCAAATGAATTGATACTTCCACCTAAATTAATCCTATTTGAACCAGTAGAAGGATCTCCTAAAGTTAATGCAAAAGGATTGGCAGCAGTTTGTTGTAAAGAAAACCCCAATGCAACTATGAAAAAACCAACTAGCATTCCAGCAAATGTGTTTCCATTTACAGCTAATATCATTGCAATAGCTCCTAAAGCTGAAAACGTTAAACCGTATACAATACTTTTTTTATACCCCCATTTCGACACTAAATCTTGTCCATTTAAATTAGAATAAAAAAACATTCCTAAAGCACCTAAATAATAAGCACCATAAAAAGCAAAGTCAATTAATTGTGATTGAAATTGATCTAAATTAAAATAGTGTTTACAGAATGGAATAAATACACTATTCCCTGCAGCTATAAAGCCCCAGAAGAAAAAGACGGTTACCAATGTACTCAAAGCACCATAATTTGTAGGGATTGTTGTTTTTTGTTGTTCCATAATAATTTTATTAAAGGATAAATATAATACTAAAAGTTAAAGGTTCAAAATGACACTAACTATTATTTTAGATTCATCTAATTACAAACACTCAATTTAAGCAAAAGGCATTTATTTATGTATTTAGCTCATTTGTTGTATGTAAATTCTAAAGTAATTATCCGTTACTAAAGTCAGCAAAATACCAAAGTTGTTTTTCACAATATAAACTACAGAAATGGCTCAATATCTTC
>CANHJA010000153.1 GCA_947460795.1 Bacteroidota bacterium
AAGCACCAGTTCACAAGCTACTTTTGAAACATCAGTCAATTATGAGATTGGATATCGTTTCAATAAAAATGGTTTAAATATTCAATGTGTTGGATTTTTAAATAATTATAAAAATATTTTAGGCTCTGATAATGTCTCTGGTGGTGGCGCAGGAACAGGCGATATGTTTAATGCAGGCAATGCTAAAATACAAGGTATAGAAATTGGAATGGAATACGATATACTGCACAAAAAAAATAAATATGCATCTTTCAAGTTACCAATACATATTGTTTACACTTATACCAATGCTAAATTTAAAGAAACATTTATTAATGGAGGTGGTGACTGGGGAAGCGGCACTATCAATAAAAACGACTTAATTCCATTTATAACTCCACACATTTTAACTGCTAGTATTGGTTTTGAAAATAAAAAATTAAATGCAACTCTTACCGGACGATATACGGGTGAAACAAGAACAAAACCAGGGCAAGGGGATGCTATTTTACCCAATGAAATTGCAAAATACAATGAGGTAAACTCGATTGCAGGATTTTTAATAATAGATTTTTCTGCAAATTATAGAATGAGCAAAATGTTCACAATTTTTTCAACTATTAATAATCTTGCGAATAACAAATCCATCATAGCAAATTTACCTCAAGGTTACAGACCGAATATGCCATTGAGTTTTAATGTAGGATTAAAGGCCAACTTTTAATTTAGATACGAATTCGTTTTTGTACATTTGGTAAAATATGTAACATGAAAAAAATACTTTTCTTATTCTTGATAAGCATTAGCTCCTTGTTAAATGCGCAAGAAAAAGCAAAAAAAACTCCTGAAGAAAAAGCAAAAAAGAAAACTATAGAAATGGTTTCGACTTTAAAATTGACGAAAGAGCAAGATGCATTAATTTATTCTACCAATTTGAAAGTGTATCAAAGTATCCAAAAATATGATACAAAAGAACATTCTAAAAAAGATAAGAAAAAACAAAAAGACATTGCTCAAAGCCTTCGAGACAAGGAATTTAAACGCATTTTGACACCTGCCCAATTTAAATTATACATTGCATTAGATAAGGCCGATGATGCCAGAAAAGACGCAGTGAAAGAATCGAAAAAAAAGGAAAAAAAAGAAAAGAAAAAGGACGATAATAAAACAGACAAAAAAGATAAAAAGAAGAAATAACTTACATTTCAATTAATTTTAATTATGAAGTTGAATGCTTAATTTTGCAGCCAAATAAAAAATATGTCAAAATTCACTTCATACAATTTCAATGGCAAAAAAGCATTAGTCCGAGTAGATTTTAATGTCCCTTTAAATGCTGAATTTCAAATAACAGATGACACAAGAATGCAGGCAGCAGTGCCTACTATCAAAAAAATATTAAATGATGGCGGAAGTGTTATTTTAATGTCACATCTTGGCCGTCCAAAGGAAGGTCCTACAGACAAATATTCATTAAAACACATCTTATCTCATTTAGTAAAAATATTAGATGGCGCAACTGTTAAATTTGCAGGAGACTGTATGGGAGAAGAAGCTGCAAATGAAGCTTCCACTTTACAAGCCGGTGAAGTATTGCTTTTAGAGAATTTACGCTTTTATAAAGAAGAAGAAAAAGGCGAAATAGGATTTGCTAAAAAATTGGCAGCTTATGGATATTGTTATGTAAATGACGCATTTGGAACTGCTCACAGAGCCCATGCTTCAACAGCGATTGTAGCTCAGTTTTTTGAACCCGAAAATAGAATGTTTGGGATGCTGATGGACGCTGAAGTTGCGAATGCAGAAAAAGTTTTACACCAGTCAGAAAGGCCATTTACGGCAATTTTAGGAGGTGCAAAAGTGAGTGATAAAATTTTAATTATTGAAATGCTTTTAGAAAAAGCAGACAACATCATTATTGGTGGTGGAATGGCTTATACATTTTTAAAAGCACAAGGAAATCAAATTGGCTCTTCCTTATGTGAAGATGATCGTTTGGATTTGGCAAATGAATTACTTGAAAAAGCAGCAGCAAAAGGGGTTAAATTATTGATTCCTACAGACAGTGTAATTGCTGATAAATTTGCGGCAGATGCAAACACACAAATTGTAGATAATAACAATATTCCTGCTGGTTGGATGGGATTGGATATTGCATCAAAATCGGTAGAAACATTCAGTGATGTAATTAAAAACTCTAAAACTATATTGTGGAATGGCCCTATGGGTGTTTTTGAAATGGAGAAATTTCAAAGTGGCACTAAAGCGATCGCATTAGCAATTGCTGAAGCTACGAAACAAGGGGCTTTTTCATTAATTGGTGGAGGTGATTCTGTTGCCGCAATTAATAAATTTAATTTAGCGAATGAAGTTTCTTATGTAAGCACTGGTGGAGGTGCTTTGTTGGAATATTTTGAAGGAAAAACATTGCCAGGTATTGTAGCAATTAAATAATATTTCTTACTAAATAAGAAATTTAAATTAAAAGCATGCTAATTAAAATAGCATGCTTTTTTCTTTCATAAAATAATCTTCTGAATCCAATTGAATATCATTGAGTCATTGATTTGATAGTTACTATTAATTGATAAGAATAGTTTCTGTAGAAAAAAAGTAAATGCTGACTTCTAAATTGTAAATACCCTATTGTAAATTCAACATGCTTCATTCAACTTTAATTATTAATTTTGAAATATGTCAGACCACATAGAAGTCATTGGTGCTAGGGAGCACAATTTGAAAAATATTGATGTTAATATTCCCAAAAATAAATTGACAGTTATCACTGGAATTAGTGGTAGTGGCAAGTCTTCCTTGGCGTTTGATACCATTCATGCTGAAGGACAACGTCGATATATGGAAAGTTTTTCTGCGTATGCTCGTCAGTTTGTAGGCAATATGGAACGTCCGGATGTTGATAAAATAGATGGTCTTTCTCCTGTGGTGGCTATTGAACAAAAAACAACAAATAAAAGTCCTCGTTCTACGGTTGGAACGGTAACTGAGATTTATGATTTTTTACGTTTGCTTTTTGCTAGAGCAGGTGAAGCATACAGTTACAATACAGGTAAAAAAATGGTTCGCTATTCGGAAGAAGAAATGTTAGAACTTATTTTTGATTTATTTAATAATAAGAAAATTTTAGTTTTAGCACCCATCATTAAAGGGCGTAAAGGTCATTATAGAGAATTATTTGAACAACTTCGAAAACAAGGCTATTTAAGAGTTAGAGTGGATGGCGATGTTTTGGAATTGAAAGAAAAAATGCAAGTAGACCGATATAAAGTACATGATATTGAAGTAGTGATTGATCGCTTGACAGCAGATAAAAATGCATCACAACGCTTGGTAGAAAGTTTGCAAAGTGCCTTAAAAATTGGCAATGACCAAGTAATGATTTTAAATCATGATAATGCCAATGATGTTCGATTATTATCTAAATTATTGATGTGTTCAGAAACAGGTATTTCGTACGATGAACCTTCGCCAAATGCATTTTCATTCAATTCACCTTATGGAGCTTGTCCACAATGCAAAGGATTAGGAACTGTATACTCGATAGACATGAATGCGGTAATGCCCGACCAATCTGTTTCAATAGCGGATGGAGGAATAGCGCCATTGGGTTTGGCAAGAGATACATTCATTTATCAACAAGTACAAGCTTTAGGTAAAAAATATAAATTTGATGTCAACAAGCCTATTTCTTCACTATCAGAAAAAGCGTTGAACATGGTTTTATATGGCTCTGAAGATTCTAAAATAGACATGGCCATTAATATTGAAGAAGAAATATCAGAAATGATTCCTACGCAATTTGAAGGAATTGTAAACATGGTGATTCGTTGGTTTGGAGACACAAAAAGTGAACACGTAAAACAATGGGCCGAAAAATATATGGTGGTTACGCACTGCCCTACTTGCCAAGGTGCACGATTGAAAAAAGAAAGTTTATGGTTTAAGATTGACGAAAAAAATATTTTTGAATTAAGTGAACTCAATTTATCAGAATTAAAAAATTGGTTGAAAGGAATTGAGAAAAGATTAAACAAAAAACAAAATGCAATAGCCAAAGAAATCATCAATGAAATTAATGAACGAATTGATTTTTTATTGGAAGTTGGATTGGATTATTTGACATTGAATAGAGTGTCAAGAAGTTTAAGTGGAGGTGAAAGTCAACGGATTCGATTGGCAACACAAATTGGTTCGAAGCTTAAAGGCATCACATATATTTTGGATGAACCAAGTATTGGTTTGCATCAACGCGACAATGAACGTTTAATAAAAGCATTGAAAAACCTTCGTGATGTAGGAAATACAGTTATTGTTGTTGAACATGATAAAGACATTATGTTATGTGCTGATCACTTAATAGATGTAGGACCAGGCGCAGGCAGATTTGGCGGAAACATTGTGAGTGAAGGAACTCCTAAAACATTTTTAAAACAAAATACACCAACAGCCAACTTTTTAAAAGGAACTCAAAAAATTGACATCCCGAAAGAAAGAAGAAAAGGCAAAGGGGAATCGATAACCTTAAAAGGTGCAAATGGAAATAATTTACAAAAAGTAAATGCTTCATTCCCATTGGGGAAATTTATTTGTGTGACTGGTGTTTCGGGCAGTGGGAAATCGACATTGATAACTGAAACTTTTTATCCATTGTTATCGCAATATGTGTATGATAGTAAAACAAAGCCCTTAGAATATAAATCAATTGAAGGATTGGAATTGATTGATAAAGTTATTGAAATAGACCAATCTCCTATTGGACGAACTCCTAGAAGCAATCCTGCAACCTATTGTAATTTCTTCAATGATGTTCGACAATTATTTGCCATTATTCCTGAAGCGAAAATTAGGGGCTACAAACCAGGTAGGTTTTCATTTAATGTAAAAGGAGGACGATGTGAAACTTGTGAAGGCGCTGGGATGAAAACCATTGAAATGAATTTTTTACCTGATGTACATGTTTTGTGCGAACGTTGTCAAGGAAAACGTTTTAACAGAGAAACATTAGAAATAAAATATAAGGGGAAATCCATCAGTGATATTTTAGAAATGACAGTTGCAGAAGCAACCGATTTTTTTAAACACATTCCTTCATTATACAGGAAAGTGAAAACCTTAGAAGAAGTTGGCTTGGGTTATATTACACTAGGACAAAGTGCTACAACCTTGAGTGGTGGCGAGGCTCAACGGGTAAAATTAGCAACTGAGTTAAGCAAAAAAGATACAGGAAAAACCTTTTATATTTTAGATGAACCAACAACTGGCTTGCACTTTCAAGATATAGAATTGCTTTTGGGAGTATTGCAAAAATTGGTAGATAGAGGCAATACCGTTTTAGTCATTGAACACAATTTGGATGTTGTGAAAGTGAGCGATCACATCATTGACCTTGGGCCCGAAGGAGGCTCTGGTGGAGGTAAAATAATTGCCACCGGAACACCAGAAGAAGTGATTAAAAACAAGCAGAGTATTACAGGTAAGTTTTTGGCAATGGAAATGTAAAATAAGGTAAGAATTAGCTATAAGCTTATTCTCTTTAATTCTAAATTATTTTATACAATATTGAAGTTATAAATTTGTTTTATGGCAGACACTCAACATTCAAATTTAACGTTCACAAAAAAAGATTTTAATGCACATGATTTACCAACAGGAGAATATGAAAAT
>CANHJA010000154.1 GCA_947460795.1 Bacteroidota bacterium
CGATGAAGGAGATAAGTCAGAAGACCTGCCTAAGACAAAATTTTACGATGGTTTCGGGAATAAAACCAACGGTAAGCATAGATACAATTTCTGTGTTTATTTTCATTTTCCCATTTTTTAAATTTCTATAAAAAATGAAGAAATTAATTTTAAGTTTTATGCTTTTTGCAATTACAAAAGCAGGAACAGCTCAAAGTGCTATTACTTTTGAAAATTTACCTCTTTTAACTCCTGAATCTTATTTTAATGGTATTTCAGTTCCAACTCCAGGATTAATAGGTATTCCTTCTGGAAATTCTATTTTAATAAATAAACATGATACTTCTTGGGGAGGTATTTGGAGTGGTTGGGGTTATTCAAACATGACAGATACAATAACTCCTGGACTTGTTAATCAAATGAGTTGTATTGCAGGAAAGGGTCAAAATAATTCAACAATATACGGTGTTACTTATGTTGGAGATCATAGTCAAGATTTCATTAAACTTATTAATCCAACAATAGTAAGTGAAGTATATCTAACAAATAATACTTATGCTTATTTATCTATGAAAAATGGTGATGCATTTGCTAAGAAATTTGGAGGTTTAACTGGTAATGATGAGGATTTTTTTAAATTAGATTTTTATGGTTGGAGAAATGGTATTAAAAAAGCAGATTCTGTAAGTTTCTATTTAGCCGATTTTAGAGATGCAAATAATGCCAATGATTTTATAGTAAAAGATTGGAAAAAATTAGATATGACAACATTAGGAGAAGTAGATTCGATTACATATAAAATGTCATCTAGTGATACTTCATTTGGATTTATTAATACTCCAACTTATTTCTGTATGGATAACATGTCATTTCAGCCTTTAAGTTTAGAATCTTTATCTCAAATCTCTTCCATAAAAATCTATCCAAATCCAATTAATGATGAATTTCAAATGGTTAATACTTCAACAGAAGCTATGAAGTTTTCTATCTTAAATTTGAATGGACAAACCATTTATACCAATGAATTAATAGGAAATAGTTCATTGAAAATAAATTCAGAAAATTGGAGTAAAGGAGTTTATCTAATAAAAATACATCAAGGTCAAAATCAGTTTTATCAAAAAATAATTAAATAATTTTGAAACAACTTTTCATTTTATTTTTCGTTTTTATTGCTGCAAATGTCAGTGCACAATATGCCCCTCAAGCTGGTTTACTAGGAAGTACTGCATTGCATAAAGACAGCTCAATTTTTGTTGATTGGGCAATTAGTTGTACCATTAACAGAGGTTGGATGAATGTTGCAGACACTGCATTAGGTAAAACAACTGCTGGTGTAAATTCATCTGCAAGTGGCTTTCCTGATGGTGATGTAGTGAGTTTGGGAGATGGCGGAGAAGCTATTTATTATTTCTCAAATCCTATCGTAAATGGACCTGGTTTTGACTTTGCTATTTTTGAAAATGGATTTAGAAATCCTGCAGATAGTAATTTATCTTATATGGAATTGGCATTTGTAGAAGTAAGCAATGATGGTGTCAATTACAAACGTTTTGCAGCTACTTCTCATATAGATACAAGTATACAAACTGCAGGATTTGGGCAATATACGGATTGTAGATTGGTGAATGGATTGGCAGGGAAATACATTGCAAATTATGGAACACCTTTTGATTTGGATGAATTTTTACCATTGTCTTCCATTAATTTAAACGACATTCATTACATTAAAATTAAAGATGTGGTTGGTAGCATTCATCGAAACGATTGCAGTTATGATGCTCAACAAAATATTATCAATGACCCATATCCAACTGATTTTATCTCTGGTGGTTTTGATTTAGATGCCTTAGGAATCATTCATCAGCTTTATCCTACTTCTATATTGAATGAAGGGAAAGAGAATATCGTTTCTATTTATCCCAATCCTTGTCAAAATCAATTACATATTCAATCGAGTGAAAGAGTAAAAAGAGGAACTGTCGTTTCATTGGAAGGAAAAGTAATTTGGCAATCTAAAGAAATTGATCAAAATAATATAGATATATCGTCCTTAAAAGAGGGTGTCTATTTATTGAAATTGGAAACAGAAAAAGGGAATATTATTCATCAATATTTTACGAAGAATTAATGAAATTATTTATTAAACAATCAAAACACCTCTCTTTTTCCATCATCATGGTGGGAAATAAAATTTGTTATTTATTAGGGTTTTTATTTTTTTTTAATTCTTGCGTAAAAGATGTTCCAAATCCTGCAATTAAATCAATTCCAAATCCATCGCACAAAGGTGTATTAATTTTAAATGAAGGTTCTTATGCAAATAATAATGCCGAAATTTCATTTTTAGATTATGAAACCAATGCAATCTCTAATTCAATATTTAACACGGCAAACAACAAAAGTTTGGGTGATGTAGCACAGGACATTATTTTGATTCAAGGTAAATATTATATCTCAATAAATAATTCTAATAAAATTACAGTGCTTGATGCGGTTCAATTTAATGAAGTAAAAACGATTTCGAATATTTCAAATCCACGATATTTTTTAAAAATAAATGACTCTGTTTTATATGTAAGTTCTTTATATTCCAATTCAATTTATGTATTGAATACAAATCAAAATAAAGTAACCAACACCATTCAACTCGATTTTACCAATACAGAAAAAATGATTTTGTGGAATGGGAAAGTATATGCAACCAATTGGAATGTAAGTTGCAATTATATTTATCAAATTAATCCTATTTCGCATTTGATTGAAGATAAAATAAATATTGCGGGTTATGCTGCACATCATATTGAGGTTGACAAAAATGGCATGCTGTGGATTTTGTCGGGCAACAAATATCAAAATATAAATTCATTTCTTACGGTTATAAATCCTGTAAATAAGCAAATGATGAAGTCATTTTCATTTGCAAAAGAACAAGATCCATTTAGATTATTATTCAATAAAACAAGGGATTCATTGTATTTCTTACAAGTAAACTATCAAGGGCAAAATACCAACAATGGCTTGTATAAAATGTCAATTGAAAATACAGTACTTCCAAGTCAGGTATTTATTCCTGCACAAACAAATTCTTATTTTTGGGCAATTGGTATAGATACCATTAATCAATTTTTATTTTTATCAGATCCAAAAGGATTTAACCAAAGCAGCGCTGTCATGAAATATAATTTACAGGGCGATATTCTTCAATCTTATAAAGCAGGTATAGGCGTAAATACCTTTTTGTTTCCATAAATGAAAAGGTATTTGACCATATTAGCTATGATTTTTGTTCAATCATTAGTTGCGCAAGACACAACCCATGTCTTAAAAAATGCATTTATTTATGAACAAAAAAAAGAAATACAATTTTCTGATATCCAACCGATCCCTCAGGCAATAATAAATAATTTTCAAAATACCACGCTGCAACAATTGCTGGAAATGCATTCAAATGTTTTTGTGAAAAATTATGGAATTAGTACCTTAAGTACGATTAGTATTAGAGGCAGTTCTGCTGCTCAAACTCAAGTGAATTGGCATGGAGTAAATATTAATCATGCTGCTACGGGATTAACTGATTTTAGCACCTTGGCTGTTTCTATGTTTGATCATATTGATATTCAATATTCAAGTTCATTTAAAAATACTTCGCTATCTGGAAGTGTAAATTTAGATGACAGTAAACCTGAGTTCAAAAGAGATTTTAAGATGAAAGCAGCATTGGGTTATGAAAGTTTACAAAATATAAGTGCTTTGGCAAGTGTACTTTATTCGGATCAAGTTGTTTATAATAAAACAAAAATCATGGTCAATCACGCTCAAAATATGTATTCATTTTATAATGAAGATAAAGATGAAAAGAAATCTAATAAACATGCTAAAAGCAAGCAAATAGGAGTGATGAATGATTTTGCAGTCAACATTCGCTCAAAACATGTATTGTCTATATACAGCTGGTTGCAACATACCCAAAGAGAAATTCCAGCTACAACTTTTGAACCATTTAGTGCAAAAGAAGAGTCCATTTCATCCTTTAGAAATATTTTTGAATTTAAGCCTAAAGGGAATGATTATTATTCAACAACATCCTCTTTGGCCACATTGCTTGATCATTATTCATACGAAGATTCAACTGTTCATATTCAATCAAAAGTTTTTACATTAACATTGCCTTATTCTCAAACCTTTCATTTGAAGTTTAATAGAAATAATAATTTTTATTTTAAATTGATGGGGAGAAGTTCGTTTATGTTAAATCAATCCAATAATAATTTACATACAATTGGATTTAATTCTTCTTTTACGAGAGAAAATATTTTAAAACGAATTGCAGTAAAATTGTTCGTTCAAAAAGAGATTAGTAATATTTTTTCTCTTCCAATGGTATACTCACTTTCAACGAACGTAAAAATAAAATATGGCTTAGACGCGTATGCTAATCTATCTAGCAATTACAGAATGCCAACTTTGAATGAATTGTATTACAATCCAGGAGGTAACATTGATTTAAAACCTGAAATAAGTAGAAATATTGAATCTGGATTTAATTATACAAAAACATATCATCAACATTATTTACTACTTGGCACTGCTTTTTATAAACGAAAAGTGGATCAATGGATTGCATGGTATGGCAATAGTATATTAACGCCACACAATATTCAACAAGTGGAAAGTAAAGGCTTCGAAATGAATTTGAATTATGATGTTATTTTAAAAAAGTATCAAAAGCCTGTTGTTGGTTATGATATAATATTGATAGGTAGAAAATATCCTTCATATACTACGTTAAAATCATCTATTTTATATGCCTATACATTATCTACCACCCAACAATCTGCTATTGCAAATGATTATTCAATAGGCAAACAAATTCCTTATGTTCCTCGATATCAATTTAAAATGAGTGTTGGTTTTCAACATAAAAATATAGAAATGCATTTAGTTCAAACTTATACAGGCTATCGTTTTGTGACAACAGATGAAAGCCAATATTTAAAACCATATGCTATTTCAACTTTATGGGCCGCTTATCATTATCGATATCAAGCGTTGAAAGGAGCTATTAATCTTCGGTTCAATAATATTTTAAACACTGCATATCAAAGTATTGTAGGTAGGGTAATGCCAGGACGAAACGGGAACATCAGTTTTACATTTGAGATTCCATAAAGCAAAAAAAAACACCTCAATTGAGGTGTTTTTTATGATACATAATTAATAATAAAATTAATGTTGAACAGAAATTTTATGTACTGAAGAATTATTTTTAGAATCAAAAATTAACACATTGTAGATACCTTGCGCTAGTTTTGAAACATTGAAAGTAATTTTATTAGAACCCAAAGTTGTTTTAACAGTTTTAGTTTCAATCATGTTCCCATTCATGTCAACTAATGAAGTTAAAATTTCATCGCTCTCTTTCATGTTTAATTCAATGTTTACTTCTTCTGAAGTTGGATTTGGATAAACACTAACATTTTTGATAGTAGCAGTAAAATCAGTTGTTCCTAAAGGATACAATGAAGTTAAATTAACTGCCTGATAAACTTGTTTATCTGTACCTTGAATCCAAGCTACAACATACAAATTTTTAAAATCTTCAACAGCATGTTCAATAGCCATATTAATATGGTTTGCAGCAGTACC
>CANHJA010000155.1 GCA_947460795.1 Bacteroidota bacterium
AAAAAAGGGGAACCTCATGGGCTCGTTTCTGAGGATGATTTTGAGTTCCTGTTAGATTTTTTTGAGTCCAATAATGACACTGAAAATATTCAATTTGCATATGAAGTTTGTACCACCCTTTATCCTTTTTCGTCCTCTTTATTAATTAGAAAAGCCGAATGGCTTACGAACCATAAAAAATTTGGACAAGCATTAAAAGTATTAGATAGTTTAGATGAAATTGATCCTAAAAATATTGAAGCCATTTTTTTAAAATCCGATATTTTATTGGAACAAGGGAAGTTTAAAGAAGCGTCAGAAATATTAGAAATAAATGTAGATAATTTTGATAGCGTTGACAAAACCGATATTTTATTAGAACTTTCTGAGATTTATGACGAATTGGAAGAATTTGAAAAAGTATTTGATACCCTTAAAAAAATATTAGAATACGACCCCGCAAATGAAGATGCTTTGTTGCGTATATGCTTTTGGGCAGAAATTAATGGGAAACATGAAGAAAGCATCGAACTTCATCAAAAAATAATTGACGATAATCCATATAACTCAATGGCTTGGTACAATATGGGCGTTGCTTATCAAGGCTTAAAATTATTTGAGAAAGCAATTGATTCCTATGAATATTGTTTAGCAATTGACGATAAAATAGAATATGCTTATCGAAATATGGGTGATGCCTACATTCAACTCAAGCAATACAATAAAGCGATTGAAGTATTGGAAATGCACATGAATATTGCAAAGCCCGAAGACATTATTTTAGAAGCAATTGGATATTGTTTTCATAAACAAAAAGAATATAAGAAAGCTCGACAATATTATAGAAAAGCATCTCAGTTAAACCCTAAAGACGATCAAATTTTTTATAAAATAGGCGAAACATATACCAAAGAATCTCAATGGGAAAAAGCCATTAAAGCATACTCAGTTGCACTGCATATTAATAAAGACAATGCCACGTATTGCATGGCATTAGGCAACTGTTTAATGGAGATGAATGCAGATAAAGAAGCGTTGGTTTGTTTTTTAAATGCCATCCAATTAAGACCCGATTTAAAATCTACATGGATTGCATTAGTTAAAGCACTATATACCGCAAACTATTTAGACGAAGCGCTGTCTCAATTAGTAATTGCCGAAGCACATTGTGGACATAAAGTGGAGTTTGTTTATTTTAGAGCAGTCATTTTATTGGCTATGGGCAAAACAAAAGATGCAGTAATTCATCTTGAGGAAGCTTTAACAGAAAATCCTTCGAAACAAACCGCATTAAAAGCGATCGAGAAAGAAATTATTCATCATCCAGTATTTGCTGAAGTTTTAGTTCGTTACAAAAAGAAAAAATAATTGTTGAAATTGGATAAATGAGGGTGTAATTTTCTCTCATTGTTTGATTTATAAAATCACTTTAGACTATTTTATAATTACAAATGGTATTACATTTACATTTCTGAAAATAGAAGTACAAAATATCATCAAACGTTTTGAGCAAGAAGAAATCATTCATGATTTTTCTGCTGAGTTTCTTGCGCCTTCCGCTTCTGTATTATTGGGTATAAATGGTTCGGGAAAATCAACATTATTGCAAATTATTTCTGGCTTCGTATCACCTTCAAAAGGAAGTATTCTATTTTCTCAAAATGGAAAAGAACTCGATCCAGAAACCCGTTTCTCTGCTGTTTCTTTTTGCGCACCCTATTTAGAAATGATAGAAGAAATGACCTTATTAGAATTTTTGACTTATCATTTTTCGTTTAAAAAAACCAACTATAAAATAGAAGAGATTATTGAATATATTGGTTTAGAAAAAGCAACTCATAAATACACATCTAATTTTTCGAGTGGCATGAAACAACGAGTAAAATTAGCGCAAGCAATTTTTGCGGATACGCCCATTTTATTGTTAGATGAGCCTTGCACCAATTTAGATAAAGAGGGGATAGATTTATACCACAGAATGATTTCTGATTTTTGCAATGATAAAATAATCATAGTGGCCTCTAATGACCCGAATGAATATTCATTTTGTACGCATAAAATTAACGTCATGGATTTTAAACGCAATCAATAAACATGTTAGACGATAAAAAAACGATCCGTGCTTGGACATATTATGATTGGGCAAATTCTGCCTATTCATTAATTATTACTTCCGCTATTTTTCCTGCCTATTACACAGCTGTTGCACCTAGTTTTCTATCATTGTTTGGCATTCAAATTTCTCGTGCTTCTTTGGCTTCCTATTCCATCGCGTTTTCTTTTTTACTAATTGCCATCCTTTCACCTTTACTTTCTTCCATTGCCGATTACAAAGGAAATAAAAAGGCATTCATGAAATTTTTCTGCGCTCTTGGCTCATTGTCTTGTATGGCAATGTATTTTTTTGATAAAGAAATTTTAGGAAACTACTATGTGTGGTTTGGCATTTTATGTTCGGTAATTGCCTCCATTGGTTATTGCGGAAGTATCGTTTTTTACAATGCTTTTTTACCTGAAATTGCGAGCAAAAAAAATCAAGATGGTGTGAGTGCCAAAGGTTTTTCAATGGGATATATAGGAAGTGTTTTATTAATGATTATTTGCTTTGCTTTTATTCTTTTAAACGACTATTTTCATTGGGAACTAGGTACACTGCCAGTTCGTTTTTCATTTGTTGCAGTAGGCATTTGGTGGTTGGGTTTTGCTCAAATTACATTCAATGGTTTACAAGAATCTCCAAAAGAAAAACAAAACATTGAAAATTCTTCTTTATTAAATGGATACAAAGAATTACAAACAGTATTTAAAAATTTGACACATAATCCTACATTGAAAAAATTTTTATTATCCTTTTTCTTTTACAATATGGGTGTACAAACTGTAATGTATATGGCAACTTATTTTGCTTCGGATGAATTAAAAATGGAAACAACACAATTATTATCGGTTGTTTTAATCATTCAATTAGTAGCTATTTTGGGTGCAAAGTTATTTGCATACATATCATCTGAAAAAGGAAATATTTTAGCATTAATACTCTTAATCTTGAGCTGGATTGGCATTTGCTTTGCTGCTTTTTTTGTAAAAACAGTCGGTGAGTTTTATGGAATTGCATTTGCGGTAGGCATGGTAATGGGTGGCATTCAGTCGCTTTCTCGTTCTACCTACTCTAAATTATTACCCATTACAGAAGACACGGCTTCTTATTTTAGCTTTTTTGATGTTTGCGAAAAAGTAGGTATCGTAATTGGCACATTATCATTTGGTTTGGTGGCAGACCAATTGGGAGGGATGAGAAATTCAACAATTGCCTTGTCTATTTATTTTATTATTGGCTTGTTACTTTTACTTCGATTATCAAAAAAAGATTTCAACACATCTTCTCACTAAAAAGAGAAATTTTAAAATTATTAAAAATGAAATTACATACAATTAATACAGGACTTTTTAAATTAGATGGTGGTGCAATGCATGGTGTGGTTCCTAAAAGCATGTGGAACAAATCCAATCCAGCAGATGAAAACAACCTGTGTACTTGGGCTATGCGTTGTTTGCTGATGGAGGAAAATAACAAATTGATTTTGATTGATACAGGCATGGGAAACAAACAAGATGAAAAGTTCTTTTCGCATTTTCATCCTCATGGCGACGATACTTTAGAAAAATCATTGAATGTTTTAGGATTTAGTAGCGACGACATTACCGATGTATTTTTAACACATCTTCATTTTGACCACTGTGGAGGTGCTATCAAACGAGCGGGTGAAAAATTAATTCCTGCGTTTAAAAATGCAATTTATTGGAGCAATGAAACTCATTGGAATTGGGCCATACAGCCAAATGCAAGAGAGAAGGCATCATTCCTAAAAGAAAATATTTTACCTATTCAAGAAAGTGGACAATTGAAATTTATTGAACACAAAGAAGGCATTTCGTTTACAGACAATATGGAAATTCGTTTTATGAATGGGCACACCGAATCAATGATGTTGCCATTAATAAATTACAACGGACAAAAAATATTGTATTGTGCTGACTTAATTCCTTCGGCTGCACACATTTCATTGCCATGGGTAATGGGCTATGATATGCGACCTCTAGATACATTGAGTGAAAAAGAAAAAGTATTCAATGAAGCCATTGAAAATAATTGGCTCTTGTTTTTTGAACACGACAGATTAAATGAACTAGGCAGTTTGCAACAAACAGAAAAAGGAGCCCGTATTAACGAACTCCTTTTACTAAAAGATATTTAAATAAGGGCCTATTAAGCTCCTATTTCTACTAATTCAATATCGAATGTTAAATCTTTACCAGCTAAATGATGGTTGCCATCTAAAACAATTGTTGTTTCTTTTACTTCAATAATTTCAACAGGCAAGGTATTTCCTTCTTGGTCGTGCATTTCAAGCATCATGCCCGTTTCTGGTTCGCCCATTTCAGCAGGTATTTGTGCTTTATCAAATTCGAAAACCATTTGGTCATTTTTAGGACCATACGCTTCCATAAAAGGAATGTTTACAGTTTTCTTTTCGCCAACTTTCATATCTAACACACCATTATCAAAACCAGCGATTACCATACCAGCACCCGCTGTGAATTCTAAAGGCTCTCTACCTTCTGAACTATCGAACATTGTGCCATCTGCAGTTAATGTTCCTTTGTAATGTACTTTTACTACATCACCTTTTTTTACTTGAGACATATCATTTTTTTAGGTTGCAAATATAGGGAAATAGTTTTGAGTCTTTAATTTTTAGTTCATTGTATTAAAATGAAGGAACAAACGTATATAATTGAATGGTGGTATTTCCGATTTGGATGCTAAATAATTAAGCCATCAACACAAAAAAATACTCATTTTGAAACCTTGTTATTGGTTTAAAACAGAATTGATATAACTTCGCTTTGATAAAAAATAAAACACGTGCCGTACGAATCAATTTCAGTTTTTGATATTTTTAAAATAGGGATAGGGCCTAGTAGTTCGCATACGCTTGGACCTTGGAGAGCTTCTTTGTTATTTATTGAAAATCAAAAAAAACTGCAACGTTTTAATCTTATCAAAAAAATTACGGTTTTATTATATGGTTCTTTGGCCAAAACTGGGATTGGTCATGGTACCGATATTGCAGTATTGTTAGGGCTTTGCGGCGAAAACCCTGTTACTTTCGATGTAGAGAAAATAGACTCTACCATTGCCGCAATGAATGAAACGCATGAATTGAATTTAAATGGAGAGCGAATTTTATCTTTTCATCCTAAAGAAGCAATTGTTTTTTTAAAAGAGGAAAGCTTGCCTTTTCATCCAAACGGAATGACCTTTTTGGTAGAATATGAAAATGGTGAAACACTTGCAGATACATACTATTCTATTGGTGGCGGCTTTGTGGTGAAAGAGAAAAATGAATCATTGAATTTATCAACAGTTCAATTGCCGTTCCCGATTGATAAATCCTCGGATATTTTGCATTGGTGCATGAAAACAGGTTTTAGCATTGCAGAGGTGGTGATGGAAAATGAATTGGCGTGGAGAAGTGAAGCAGAAACTAAGCAAGGTGTTTTAGCGATTTGGGATGTAATGAAAGCTTGCATTTTTAGAGGTGCTCATCGCGAAGGAATTTTACCTGGTGGTTTAAAAGTATC
>CANHJA010000156.1 GCA_947460795.1 Bacteroidota bacterium
AATTTATAGTACAATCTATTTTTTGGCACAATATTGGCATACAATTTACTGATAGTAAACTCAGTTTTATTTAAGGATAAAATGCAAAGGGTTTTCACAACATTTTTTTTAATTAAAATTAAAAAGTATGACGTTAAATATATCAACGCAAAGTGCTGATAAAATTTCTACTGTTGAAATTTATGAATTAGATGGGAAAAAATTATTTTCCGAAAAATTTAGTGAATTAAACCATTTAGTAAATGTGAAAGCCCTATCAAAAGGAACGTATTTACTTAGAATATTTAATGATAAAAAAACATTGACTACGAAATTTGTAAGGCATTAAGGTTTCAATACATCCAATACCTTGAACATTTTTTCTTTTACCGGTCGAGGTTTGCCAGCATAATTATTGACTATAAATGAAAAGCTAACATTTGTACTATCTTTTAATGTAACATAGCCTGCATAACTTCTTGTACCACCAATATAACCACTCTTCATCGTCATATCATTGATGATGGGTAGGCTTTCAAAAAAGACCTTGTACCATGTTTGTTTTTTATAACTGCTCAACAAATTAGCAATCGTATAAGTTGTCATTTTATTTGTTGGAGCTAAACCACAGGCATCAAAAAGATGAATAGCACTTGTATCAACCCCTAAATTGAAGGCTATCTTTTTCATTTCATGAATCCCTGTTTTCCAATTGCCTTTTCCTTTATTTTTGAATGCAATTGTTTTACAAAAAGCTTCTGCATATAAATTTAAACTTTTTTGATTACACCAATAAACCAACTTCGATAAAGGCGGCGATTGAATTGTAACTAAATTTATTTCTGCCAAAGGCAAATCAATCGGAATATAATCAATTGAAAAGCTTTTCTTTAAATGTGCTATCAATTCTTTTTTAAAATCCTCTTCAGGATTAATTCTGGCTAAGGACATATTCTGCACTTTATCGGATGCAGCTAAATCGCCTCGAAGTGCATATTTATAAGGACTATTTTGCAAAATATAAGCGAATGCATCGTTAGCCGTTGGAGAATTATTTTGAAGTAATTCCATTTTAAAATCTTTCAGATTATTTAATCCTCCATCATTTTGTACAACTTCAAATGAAGACTTCTTCGTTTTAATAGAAATATCAAATTTATTTTCTTTCCAATTTAAAGGATAAACACCGGCTCCATAATAATTTCCAAAATCTTCTTCTAACCAATGTGCATTTGCAGCGGTATCATTGAAAACAGTATTTACTATGCTTATTTTCCCTTTTAAATATTTTATTCCCTTGGATTTTAAAGCTTCCGAAATTTTTGACAATACAATACCTGATTTTGTTTCGTTAAAACGATCACTACCAAAGCTAGGATCTCCGCTGGCATACACTATTAATTCACCCAAAGCTACATCCCCTTTGATGGTTCCTTTAAAGTTTATTTTCGTTTCATAAGTAAAATTTTCACCTAAAGTCAATAAAGCACTCGCTGTTGTAAATGTTTTTAAGGTTGATGCTGGAGGCAATGGCATGTCTTTCTTTCTTTGAAAAATAACTTTTCCCGTGGCGGTGTTTATCATACAAAAACTTACATTGGCCTGCTGAATTTGGGAATCTTTTTCAAAATCTAAAAAGGCATTTTCCAATTTCGTGAAATTAAATTGACCTAAAACTTGTTGGGTCAAAAGCACTAATAAAAAACTGATATATAACCTCATGAAATCTTATTTGAAGATGCAAAATACAGCAATATTTTATATCGAAATCAGCCATTTTCTTTGCCTAAAAAAAATCAATACCAAAATCTAACGACTAAAAAATCCTTCATTAGTAATATCTATTTTTCAGACTTACTTTTGCTGATAAGAATTAAGAAAATTATGAAGTTTGAACGCTACGACATTTCGGAGAAAATTAAACAAAGCATTGTTGAGTTGGGGTTTAACAAGCCCACCGATATTCAGTTTAAAGCTATTCCATCTATATTAAAGGGCGAAGATGTTTTGGCAATTGCACAAACTGGCACTGGTAAAACAGCTGCTTTTGCGATTCCCATTATTCATAAATTATTGCGAAGAAATAAAAATTACAACCAAAATGCCATTCGTTGTTTGGTGATGGTACCTACTCGTGAATTGGCGGAACAAGTAACTAAAGTATTTAAACAATTTGCAAAATATACCGACTTAATCGTTTTGAGTATGTATGGTGGCGTTGGTCAAGCCGAGCAAGTAGAAGAGTTAGAATTTGGAGTAGATATTTTGGTAACCACTCCCGGCAGAATGTTTGACTTGCGAGCACAAGGTCATATTGATATTTCTGAAACAGAAATATTAGTATTGGATGAAGCCGATCATATGTTGGCATTGGGTTTCATAAGAGATATAAGAGATGTGGTACATCATTTACCACGAAAACATCAAACCCTTTTCTTTTCGGCAACCATTAATGAAGAGATAAAAGACCTAGCCTATTCATTGGTAGTGAATCCTATTCGAATACAAATTTCACCAAAAGATCCTGTTTCGAAAAACGTGACACATGCCTTGGCATACATAGAAATGGATGACAAACGTTTCTTTTTAGAACGGATTATCAAAGAAAATTCTGATAAAAAAATATTGGTTTTTGTGCGCACTAAAGTAAGAGCAGAAAGAGTACAAAAAGCCATGGAAAGAGTAGGCATCGAAACACTGGCCATGCATGGCGGTATTGAACAAGAAAATCGTTTTGATATTTTAGAAAAATTTAGAAATGGCGAATGCAATGTTTTAATAGCAACCGATTTAAATGCGAGAGGCATCGATATTTCTGGAATAAAAATTGTAATCAATTATGATTTGCCCGACGTGGCAGAAAATTATGTTCATCGTGTTGGTAGAACTGGTAGAGGGATTGAAAAAGGAGAAGCCATTTCATTTTGTGCAGAGGAAGAGAAGTCTTTAGTAAAAGAAATCGAGGAATTTATGCACAAAGAAATCACCATAATGCCCATCAATAAATCGGAGTATACACTCACCAAAGTTTTAGCTGAAAAAGTAGATACCAATTGGCAAAAATTAGTATCAGATGCCGAAAAACAAGAAGCTGAATGGCAGAAAAAAAATAAGAAGAAAAATAAGAAGAAATAAATTATTCCCAACGTTTACCAAAACGAAAATCGGCATACACATTAAAAAATACATTATTACTTTTTATGATTGCCATAATAGGTATTTTTTGAGTATAAATTTCAGCAGAAGCACCCAATTCAATACCAGAAAATATTTTTTTTGTTGGCGAGTAATCAAAATACATAGCTGTCTTCAAAGCTAATCCTGGCTTAATTTTTATGTCTCCAATACCCATTGTAAAATCGGCACCGCCCAAAATATATCCTTGATTCGTTGGATCTAAAAAATATTCTTTTATAGAATCCTCAAACTTCGCAAATTTTCGAACGTAACCATTCCCTTCTTTTACAATTAAATCTAAATAATATGGTTTTAAAAAACCGAGTGAAAGGCCGGCACTGTAGCTCCAATAAATGACAACATTTTTTTTATCTAACTTACCAGAAATTGGTTTCATGTTGCCAATGCCAAATTTAAACTGATAGAAATTATTTATTTTACCGTATTTGTATGACAAGGGTTTAGGTTCATCCGGATAAATCGTAGAGAAAACTTCATTGGATATATTTTTTTCTTTCGGATTCTTTTTTTCAGAAAAATCTATCCAAGCAAATAAGGTGTGTGGCTTTTCAGGATCATCTATATTTAAAATACCCCTGTTTGCAAAAAAACTCCATCCATCACTTGCTATTCTATATCCTACAGCAATTTCTTGTGTTAAAGGAATTCCTTTTTTTCTCCTTTTAGCTTCTAATTTTTCATTTCGTTCATCAATTGCTTGCTGTCTTTTTTCTTTCATTAATTCACGCGCTTCGTAAATAGAATCTTGTCTTTTAATCAATGCTTCTTTTCTCAATTGACTCACCAATTTTATAGAATCAGCTCTTGCAGATGAATTGCTTTTGACAGTTCTATTTTTTTGAGCATGTAAAAAATCTGCATTAAACACAGCACTAATCAATAATAATATGAAGAAAATATTTTTCAAATCCTATTTCAAAATTACTTTAAATTTACCAAAAATAAGAAAATGACTGCCCAAATAGTATATAAAGGCGATTTACGCACCGAAATGACCCATGTTCAAAGCGGAAGCATTGTAGAAACAGATGCTCCTAAAGACAACCATGGCAAAGGTGAACGATTTAGTCCAACAGATTTAGTGGCTACCGCCTTAGGATCTTGTATGCTCAGCATTATGGGCATTGCAGCACGTACGCATGAAATTGACATCGTAAACACAAAAATTGAAATTGATAAAATAATGGTTGCCGACCCCTTGCGTAGAATTGGTGAAATTGCAGTAGTCTTTCACCTGCCAAGTGGTAAACATTACAGTGATAAAGAAAAAACTATTTTAGAAAAAGCAGCCATGACTTGCCCCGTTTTTTTGAGCCTAGGAGAAAATGTAAAAAAAACAATTCATTGGAATTGGTAAAATTCTAGTTGAGTATTGAATTTGTAAATACTTTAATTTACTTTTTCATGATAGCAAAACCAATACTACATTCTAAGCAACGTTTTTTATCACAATAATATTTTTTTAATTGCAACAAAGCTTGGCTGTCAGCTGCATTTTCAGACTTAACACCCAATAAATTCCATTGTTCAATAATCGTATTTTTTTCAGTTTTGAGCTGTTTTAAAAACTCAATCGCTTTTATGCAATATGCTTCCTTGCCTTGTAGTTTACCGTATACAAAAATAGCAGGCAGTACCGCATTAATAATAATTAATTGAATAAAAGAGTTGCCTATGGTTTTTGTTTTTTCTAAAGAGGATTCTAAAAATGTGTAATGCGATTGCCAGAAATCAGAAACCTCAACTTGAAACAATTGTTGCATTTCTTTGATTGATTTTGCTTCTGTAATTTTTGAAAATAAATGAGTCGATTGAAATAATAATTGAGCGAATTGTGCAATTCGAATGGTGGGGAAATTTGCAGGTCGAAGTCGTAAAAATTTCCAATGATATTTTTCAATGGATTGTAAATTGTAGAGCTTTTGTAAATACTGATACTCTTTTTGCAATTGAATGGGATAAAGTTCATCAAAATAATCGAACAAAAAACCTGCTTGTCCATAGAGCAAAGCTTCTAATTGAAAAATATTATTTTTATGTTTAGCAAACAAGCTTATTGGAATTGATTTTGCCAATTGCTCAAATGCATCCTGATTAATTTGCAAACCAAATGAACGAGCTAATACAATATAAAACACTTCATGCCAATTATGATTGTGCTGTGCTAACAATGCTTGAATATAAATTGTTTTTTCTTCGAGTCGCTCAGTCAACATTCTATCCAATTGCTGATGAATGGTAATTTCTCTAACTTCTTCAATGTATTTTTCACAAGGGATAAATTGTTTTTCATTCATTAATGATTCATATTTATACAACCATTTGTTGTCTATATGGCGCTTGATTTCAATCGTAGGAAATTGACTATTATTATAAGTTTCCACTTCTTCATCATGTTCATAAACTACGTGCAAAATCAGATTAGA
>CANHJA010000157.1 GCA_947460795.1 Bacteroidota bacterium
CGTTTGTAAACTACTTTTGTAGAATAACCAATGGCACTAAAAACCAAAGCTAAATTTTTATCAACGGGAACACTGATACTGAATACACCTGCCACATTGGTTTTTGTTCCATTAGGAAAACCTTTTACACTTACAGAAACCAATTCGAGTGGATTGTTAAATTCATCCATTACTTTCCCTTTCACAATGGCATTGTCCTTTTGTGCCAAAAGTGTGATAGAGAAAAAACAAAAAATAAGTATGAGTACATTCTTCATAAAGAGTAGAACGAAAGTAAGGCAAAAAAAGTATAAATGAAGGGTAAAATGAATTTTTAAAACCAAATAAAAAAAATGAAACGACAGAAATATTATTAGATTTCTGGATGATATATGCAAAAAGAATTTATTGCAAAATGCGCATTGGATTTTCCCAACAATTTTTCAGTTTCAGTCTGTAAAAAAAGAATGTTTGGAAAGTGATTCCAAAAAGAAGTGAATGTTGAATAAAATAAATTCTAGTTTGCTTTTTTAGCTAAATAATACATCGTGGAGCATTTATTTGGATTTAATATTTCATTGGCTTGCTCAAAAATATCATCTACTGTAACTTGATTATAATTTTCAAATTCTGTATTCATTTGCGAAGCATCCCCTAGCAATTCATAAAATGCTAAATTGTTAGCCCGATTCAACAAACTCAAATCTTCAAAAGCCAACATACTTTCAATTTTAGTTTTTACTTTCTCCAATTCTGTTTCCGCAATTTTTTCAGATTTCAATAAATCTAATTCTTTCTCTATCGCTGCATCGGCTTGTTCGGCTGTGATTCCTTCCGAAATTTTCCCTTCAATAACCAACAACCCTTTTTCTACACTGCCCGTATGATAACAATCTATTTGACTGAATAATTTTTGTTCTTTTACCAATCGTTGATGCAAACGCGCTGAGTTCCCTCCTGATAAAACATCAGAAATTAAATCCGCAACGTAATAATTTTTTTCTCTTCGAGCGGCCATTGGGTAGGCTTTGTAAATCACGCTAACTGGAACTTCTTTTTCCAATACTAATTTACGAGCCGATGTTTGTTCGGGCTCATCTGCAATATTTCTGTTGTATTTTTCTCCAGCTTCAATGGGTTCAAACCATTTTTCAGACAATTCTTTTACTTTTTCTGTGGTGATATTCCCTGCAACACAAAGGATGGCATTTTGTGGGCGATAATGTTTAAAAAAGAAATTTTTCACATCCTGCAATTGAGCATTTTCTATGTGTGACAATTCTTTGCCAATCGTCATCCATTGATACGGATGTTGAGTATAAACCAATTCACGTAAATATTTCCAAGCATCGCCATAGGGTTTATTTATGTAATGCTCTTTAAATTCCTCACAAACTACTTTGCGTTGTACATCTAAACTTTTTTCACCAAATGCCAACGACAACATTCGATCACTCTCTAACCAAAAAGCAATTTCTGCATTTTTTGCAGGGAGTTGAATGTAGTAATTCGTTAAATCATTCGTGGTATATGCGTTATTTTCGCCACCCGCATTTTGCAATGGCTCATCGTATTCAGGAATATTAATAGATCCACCAAACATTAAATGTTCAAACAAATGGGCAAAACCTGTTTGATGTGGACTTTCATCTTTAGCTCCTACATCATATAAAATATTCATTGCCACCATTGGAGTTGAAAAATCCTCATGTACAATGACTTTTAAACCATTTTTGAGTGTGAATTTATTATAATGAATCATAATTTTAGCAATTTATAAAGGAGCGATTAGGAATATATTAGCCCTGCAAATATAGTACAGAGTTGTCGGATATGAAGTCTTAAATAACCCGAAAGCGGTATTCTTAATTGTACAAGGATTCTACTCAAAAAACAAAAAAGGAAACAAAATATTTTGTTTCCTTTTACTTGTGCGCCTGGAGGGACTCGAACCCCCATACCTCACGGCATCAGATCCTAAGTCTGACGTGTCTACCAATTTCACCACAGGCGCTTTTCAGAATTAGGATGGCAAATGTATAAATTTAATTCCACTTTAATAATTAATTTCTTTAATTTTATTTCGAAAATGAGTTTAAAAACAATTCGAATGGAAGCTTTGTCCAACGACGAAATTAATTTTCTTTCTGTAAAACAAGCAAAAGAGCGTCGGACGTTTTATTTCGGGATGAAATTGATGCTTGTCGTTTGTTTAATTATGCCTTTATTTGTTGCCACCATCATACATTTTGAAGACAAGCCAGTATTGAGTTTTAAAGAGGCTTATTGGTATGCTCAAATCACCATGGTATTGATGTTTATTTTTGTCATGATGGCGACCTATACTCGAAAATTACTTTTTATCAACCTTGATTTAAAACACCAACAAAAAATGATAGAAAGTGTAGAAATCATACAAAAGAAATTCATGCCCCAAAATCAAAGTTTTCACTTTTATATCAAAAGCCAAATCAAACTGAGCATTGAAGTAACACAAAATGATTTTTTAAAATTCGTAGAAGGCGATGAAATCAATATAGAATATTCAAAATACAGCAAAGAATATTTTGGCTATTTTTAGAAGCACATCCCTATTTTATAACGCAGTGAGAGTGCTTGTTATCTGATATTATTATATTATTTTTACCCCTTTATACTTAAAATTGAATTATGTCGCCATATATTTTACTAGCTTTTGTAGTTGCTTATTTTGCTTTGCTATTAGTAGTTGCTTACCTCACATCTAAAAAAAGTGATAACAATTCATTCTTTATTGGCAACCGAAATTCAAATTGGATGTTGGTCGCTTTTGGTATGATCGGCACTTCATTAAGTGGCGTTACGTTTGTGAGTGTGCCAGGTGGTGTTATGAAAAATGGGTTTGCTTATTTTCAATTATCCATTGGCTATTTATTGGGTTATATCGTGATTGCATATATTTTGTTGCCGCTTTATTATCGATTGAATTTAACCAGTATTTATAATTATTTAAGTTCCCGAATGGGCATTAAAAGTTATAAAACAGGTGCAAGTTTTTTTATATTAAGCAGAACATTAGGCGCCACTGCCCGATTGTATTTGGTAGTCAATATTTTACAAAATGTAATTTTAAATGATTTGCATGTGCCATTTTGGGTCACTACGTTAATCATTTTAGCCATGATTTTAGTCTACACTTTTGAAGGAGGCGTAAAAACTATTGTCTGGACAGACACCTTGCAAACTGTTTGCATGTTAGCTGGTCTCGTTATTTGTGTAGTATTTATTTTAAATAAATTAGATTTAAGCATGGGCGACGCCATAGCACAAATGAGTGCCAAAGGCTACAATAAAGTTTGGTTTACAGATCCCAATAGTAAATTATTTTTTGTAAAACAAATACTTGCCGGTGCTTTCATAACCATCACTATGACAGGCATGGATCAAGAAATGATGCAAAAAAATATCAGTGTAAAAACATTGGGTGATAGCCAAAAAAATATGTTGACTTTAGCCGTAACCATGTTAGGCGTTATTTTATTGTTTTTATTTTTAGGTGGTTTGCTTTATTTATTTGCAGAAAACAATGGAGCGGCAATGATTAATGATGCCTTTATGATTGGCTCTACGAATGTAGGTAAAGACAATTTATTTCCTGCCATGGCATTGCACTATATGCCTCAAGCCTTTAGCATTATTTTTATTATAGCCTTGATTAGTGCACTTTTCCCAAGTGCCGATGGAGCCATTACTGCATTAACATCCAGTTTCTGTATTGATATTTTAGGCATTCAACAACGCGATGATTTAGACGAGAAAGGCAAGAAAAAATTACGTCAACGAGTACACTTAATTTTCGCAGGTGTTTTTTTAATCGCTGTTTTAGGCTTCAAAGCCATCAATGAATCGAGCATGATTGATGTAATTTTAAAAATTGCAACTTATACCTATGGGCCGCTATTAGGGCTTTTCACATTTGGAATTCTTACCAAGCGCACTGTAAACGACAATATGGTTCCTCTCATTTGCATACTAGCACCTATCATCAGCTTTGTAGTAGATAAATATCAAAAAGAAATTTTCGGCAACTACGAAATTGGAAATGAATTATTAATTTTCAATGGTTTAATTACCTTCTTAATGTTATTTATTTTTTCATCATCAAAAAAAGAAATTTCTCATTAAAGTGATTTTTTGTGGTCGAGGTCTATAATTCTATTCATCGACATCGGCGTTAGCACCATTCAACAAATTAACTCTATTCATCAAACAAATAAACGAATTCATTGACAACCGACAACTGTCAACAGACAATATATAAAAAATGCATTTACTTACTTCAGAAATCATCAACGAATATTGCGAACAACATTCTACCCCTGAGAATGCGGTTTTGCACGAGCTCAATCGTCAAACCCATTTACAAACCGAATTGCCGGTAATGCTTTCGGGGCATTTGCAAGGTCGAATTTTAAGTATGATGAGCCACATGTTGAGACCAAAATACATTTTAGAAATAGGTACTTTCACAGGATATTCAGCCATGTGTTTGGCCGAGGGCCTGCAAGAAAATGGCAAACTCATTTCAATTGACATCAATGAAGAAACGACCGAAATGGCCACTCATTTTATTGCAAAAAACAATATGCAAGAAAAAATAGAATTGCACATTGGGAAAGCCATCGATATCATGCCAACTCTGGATTATGAATTCGATTTAGTTTTTATTGATGCCGACAAACCAGGATATTCTAATTATTTTAACATTGTAATTGACAAAGTTAGAAAAGGAGGTTTTATATTAGCAGACAATGTACTATTTCATGGGGATGTGGTAAGCGAAAAACCCGGCAAAAATGCCCTCGCGATGCAAGATTATAACAAAAAAATGACAGCCGATAATCGTCTTGAAAATGTACTTTTGCCAATACGAGATGGCATTATGGTTTCTCGTAAAAAATAATTAAAGTTCACTATGCGTTATATGTTAAAAACAACTTTTAGTATTATTTGTTTGCTATTTACAAGCAACCTTTTTGCTCAATCTCAAGAGCAAGTAGAACAGTATATCGAAAAATATAAAAAATTAGCGATTGATGAACAAATAAGAAGTGGGGTTCCTGCAGCTATTACGCTGGCACAGGGCATTCATGAAGCTGCTGCTGGAACCAGTGAATTGGCCATTGAAGCGAATAATCATTTTGGCATCAAATGTAAATCTACTTGGACGGGCATGACCTATTTGCATGATGATGATGCAAAGCAAGAGTGTTTTCGAAAATATTCGAGTGCTGAGCAATCCTACATGGACCATTCCGACTTTTTGAAAAAGAACAATCGATACAGTGCTTTATTTGATTTAGAAATTACTGATTACGTCGGATGGGCAACTGAATTAAAACGCGCTGGTTATGCAACCAATCCCGCCTATGTAAAACGATTAACAGATGCAATTGAAAAATACAATTTACAAGTATATACTTCTGAAGCATTGAATAAAAAAAATGTGGTGACCGGAGGAACGCTTCCTGAAAAAATTAAAACACCTGCTATTGAAACAGTCAAAACAGTCAATAAAGAAG
>CANHJA010000158.1 GCA_947460795.1 Bacteroidota bacterium
AAACGACGCATTGGTATTTTATATTTTTTGGGAATTGGCTTTAATCCCTGTTTACTTTTTAAGTTCATTATTTGGAGGAGAAAATAGAATCAAAGTAACCTTCAAATTTTTCGTTTATACATTTGTTGGAAGCTTATTATTATTGGTTGCTTTTTTAATCATTTATAATCATACAACCAATCATTCATTTGCATGGACAAGTTTTGTAGAGTCTGGCAAATCAATGTCTGCAAGCATGCAAAATTGGATGTTTTGGTTGGTATTTTTAGCTTTTGCAATTAAAATGCCGATGTTTCCATTTCATACTTGGCAACCAGATGCGTACGAGCAAAGTTCTACTCCAGTAACCATTGTATTAAGTGCGATCATGGTAAAAATGGGTTTGTTTGCTGTCATTAAATGGCTGTTGCCTGTTTTGCCATTGGGGGTTTTACATTGGACCAATTTAGTAACGATATTATCTATTATTGGAATCATTTATGCATCTTGCCTAGCGATTGTACAAACAAATATTAAGCGATTAATTGCATATTCATCCATCGCACACATAGGTTTAATGATTGCTACTTTATTTGCACAAAATCAATTGGGTGCTCAAGGAGTAGCGATTCAAATGTTCAATCATGGTATCAATATTATGGGTTTATGGTTGCTTGTTTTAGCAATCGAAAAGCGCTTAGGTACTCAAGATTTAAATGAAATGGGAGGCTTAGCAAAACTAGCCCCTAAATTTACCATTGCTTTAGTTCTTATTTCATTGGCAAATATTGCATTGCCACTTACAAATGGTTTTATAGGAGAATTTATGATGTTTAATGGATTGTTTCAATCTACATCTCAATATCATATTGTATTCACCGTTGTAGCTGGGTTAGGCGTTATATTGGCTGCTGTATACACTTTAGGTATGATTCAAAAAGTGGCTTTTGGTGAATTAAAAAACAATCAAGTCGTTTTTGCTGATTTATCAATCAATGAATGGATCGTATTAATTATTATAATGGGAATAATTCTTTGGTTAGGATTTTATCCAAATGTATTGATGTCTTTAGTAAGTTAATTTATAAATAAAAAAAATCATATTGAGTTCGCTCAATTAAAAATAAATAGAATGAATGCAATTGTAGTATCAGCTTTATTAGGAGTCGTAATGATGTTCGCTGGCTTGCTATTTAAAAATAGTAAGCAAGTTCAATGGACTGCTTTAATCGGGATCTTTATTTTAGTGGGAGTTGCCATTTTTGACAATCAACTAATTTCAACACAAGGAAGTAAATCATATTTCAACATGATTGAATTAAATAATTTCACTTCATGGTTTAATGTATTGATTACCTCTTGTGCAGCCGTTTATTTTCTTTTATTCCACAAACAAATTGCCGATGTAGGGATTAACAAAGCAGAATATTTCGCCTTAATGTTTTTTATACTTTCAGGGGTTTATTTACTTTCATCTTATTCAAACTTACTTATTTTATTTATCGGTATTGAAATTCTTTCTATCCCACAATACATATTAGCAGGGAGCGATAAAGAAAATGTAAAAAGTACAGAAGCCTCTTTGAAATATTTTTTAATGGGTTCATTTAGCACAGGGATTTTATTAATGGGCATTACGCTACTATATGGAGCTACGGGAAGTTTTGACATCATGAGCAATCAATTCACGACACAATTTACGCAGGTTAACAGCATGAGCTCATTAGCCATTGTAGGCATTTTATTAATGGTCGTTTCTTTTGGTTTTAAAGTATCTGCTGCGCCAATGCACTTTTGGACACCTGATGTATATGATGGAACTCCAACTGCATTTACACCATTTATGGCAACTATTGTGAAAGTAAGTGTATTTGTAGCATTTATTCGATTGTTCCACTTTTCATTTGGAAGCGTAAGTCATGCTTGGCAAATAACAATTGTTTCTATGATTGCATTGACTTTATTAATAGGAAATGTAACCGCAGTTTACCAAACTAGCGTAAAAAGAATGATGGCTTATTCATCGATAGCACAAGCTGGATTTATGCTTTTTGCAATTTTTGCAATCAATGCGACTTCATGGAAGGGAATCACCTTGTACAGCGTTACATACACATTAGCTTCATTGGGCATGTTTGCAGTATTAATTAAAATGAAAGATTACACATTTGATGGCTTTAATGGACTAGCTAAAAAACAACCTGTATTGGCAATCACTGCTACTATCTGTTTATTTTCTTTGGCTGGTATTCCTTTAACCGGTGGATTTTTTGCAAAATATTATGTATTGATGGCTGCCGTAGAACAAGGCAGAATGCTTTGGGTTGTTGTATTTGCAGTATTAATGGCTGCCATTAGTGTTTACTATTATTTCAGAGTAATTATGAGCATGTATTTCAAACAAGGAGATGTTGAATTAATAGAAGAGCCTACAACAATTGAAAAAACATTATTAATAATTAACGCAGCTATAATTATCGCATTGGGAATATTGCCAAGCGTAATTATGAGATAATTACTGAAAATTATAATTTTATAAAAAACCTTCAAGAATACTCTTGAAGGTTTTTTATTTAACCTATTAAATTGCTGCTACATATTCCTCCAATTCTTTAAACGCTTGGTGGCAAATATGTTGGAGATTATCAATCAATTCTTTAATATCATCTTTTTTATGTTCATGGGTGGCCATTTGCTCAATCTCTTGCACGTGAGAATATTCTTCTTTTACTCCCATATAATTGAGTTGTGTTTTAAGTGAATGTGCAGAAATTTTAACCATTTCAATGTCATTGCTTTCAAAACCATTTTGCATTTGCAATAATAACTTGGGTGCATTTTGCAGAAAGATATTAATATACTTTTTTTGTTTTTCTTTATCCTCCCCTGCAAAAGAAATTAGAAATCGAGGGTCTGTTAATTTTGTATCTTCAAGCAAATATTGAGAGGTTTCTTTATTCAGTGTCAATTCAAATGTTGCATTCCTATTTCTAATTTCCTCTTTATTTTTATCCAATTGATTTAAAATTTTAAATACCAATTCAGATTTATGAAATGGTTTAGGAATATGATCATTCATCCCATTTTGCAAATAGCTGTCAATGTCATTTTTCATAACATTCGCTGTCATGGCTATTATTTTAATTTTATTTAATGGCGCTTCCAGTTTATTTCTTATAAATAAAGTAGTTTCGATACCACTCATTTTAGGCATTTGAATATCCATCAAGACCAAATCTATCTCATTTAATTTTAATTTTTCAATCGCTTCCATGCCACTTTGCGCTTCCAAAATTGACATACTTGGAGCAATCGATTTCAATGTATCTACAGCCACTATTCTATTAAATTCATTGTCATCCACTAATAATATTTTAGATCGATTTAACAGTTCTAAATCATTCACTGCAATTGTGAAATCATCTTGCGACTGTTTAAAATCTCCTTCCCCAATTTGAAAAGGTAAAATAAATGTAAACGTGGTGCCCACTCCAATCTTACTCTTCACTTCAACGGCTCCACCCATAAGCTCAACCAACTGTTTAGAAATAGTTAACCCCAAACCAGTACCACCAAACTTTCGAGCGACATCGGTACCAGCTTGTGTGAAACTTTCAAATATTTTGCCTACATATTCTTCCGAAATTCCAATGCCTGTGTCAATTACGTCAAAAGCCATTTTTACATAATCCTCTTCTAATTCTACATTTCTACAAACTATTTGCACACTTCCTTTTTCAGTAAATTTTACAGCATTGCCAGCTAAATTCATTAATACCTGCGTCAATCTAGTTGGATCACCAATTAAATGTTCTGGCACACTTTCATTAAAATCAAAGCGAATATCTATTCCCTTTTCAACTGCTTTGAACCGCAACAAAGTCACTACATTTTTCAATACCTGCTTTAAAGAAAAAGATACAGATTCAATCGTAATTTTTCCCGCTTCAATTTTTGAAAAATCTAAAATGTCATTGATAATTACCAATAAATTATCCGCACTTTGAGTAATGGCATCTAAATATTTAGACTGATCTGCACGAGGATTTTTTTCCTGCAACAGCCTTGTCATTCCTACAATGGCATTCATTGGTGTTCTAATTTCATGACTCATGTTCGCAATGAACTCTTGCTTCAATTTAGCTGATTGTTCTGCAACTTCTTTTTCTTTAACTGCAAATTCAATTTCATGTCGAAATTGCAAATTACGCAACTTGTTAAAGGTGTTTTGCTGGAAAATCTCTTCTTTAAGCTTTTCAAATTTCTTTAAATTTTCATACGCCTCCACAATGTCACCCATTTTTTCATACACTTTGGCATACATCTCATGTATACTCATTACATCATGTTTTCGAAAATGTTCATTGGCTAAATCAAATGCAATATCAAAATGTACCAACGCATTTTTATAATCCTTTTCATCTAAACTAATTCGTCCAAGATAAAATTCTGAAATAATAATCCCTTCAAAATTAGACAACTCCTTTGCTTGTTGAATGACTAATCGCAAATATTTCTGTGCCTTTTCAAACATTTTTTCTTTGTAATACACCTTGCCAATTCCACTATTAGCCAACATGTGACCCACTGTATTGGGTTCGCTCAAAACTAAACTTCGCTTGAAATTTATAATCGCTAAATTATAAACTTCTTGTTTTAAATAAATATTACCTAATGTGTGATACACACTGATTAATCTTTTTTTATCATCGTATTTTATAAAAATTTGCAAACAACGTTTAGCGTATTCCAATGCATTTTCATAATCATATAAATCAAAATGCAAATTTGAAATGCTAATCAAAACTGCCGATTGAGACAATTCATCTCCCAATTGTTCATTAATTTCTAATGCCCATTGAAAGTATTTTGAAGCGTTTGACAAATCTCCTAAATCACGATAAATGTTTCCATAGTTATTGTAAATACGAGCTTTAAGTGCTACTAATTTAAATTGTTTTGCAATTTTCAACGCCTCTTTTAATACACTCATTCCTTTATCATACTCCCCTTTTAACCAATAACAAGCTCCTTTGTTATTCAATCCTCGGCCAATTCCTTCCTGATAATCTATTTTAGTAGAACGTTCAACAATTTCATTTGAAAGCCTAAAAGCCTCGTCAATATCATAATTTCTAATTTCTAATACAATATCAATTAAACAATTAATTTTTTCTCGTTCGTCAGTTAATGTATTGTAGGCAGCTTGTAATTCGTGATATCGTTCTGTTGACATATAATGCAATTAATTATATGCGAAAGTAAAAATAATTAAAGACAAATTATTGTTTAATTCCTGTGTGAATGTCGAACTATTTCTAGGGTTAAACTTCTTTTCGTTTTCTTCGTATTTATTTAATTTCAAATACGAGCACATTTTGTGTTTTTTCGGTAACTCTAAATCGATTGTCTGATTTTACACCCGCCACCCAAACTATTTTTTTATTGGATTCTATAACCCAAATAGCCTCTTTTTCATGCAATGGAATTTTTGC
>CANHJA010000159.1 GCA_947460795.1 Bacteroidota bacterium
TTCCCTTTTGCTTTCAATTTCCCTGAATCATAATTTTCAATCCAATCGCCTTCTTTTAAATCGAGATGATAATTTCCTTTTTCAATTTCAATTCCATTTTGAGAAAAACTGATAGATTCTCCTTCTAAAATCCCTTCATTATAATGATACTGAATAGCAGTTTTCCCATTCTCAAAATACCAAGTATTGAGTCCATGTCGTTTACCATTTTTCATGAATCCAAGCTCTTGAAGGTCAGCATTACCAAAGTAAATTTTCTTTACACCATCTTCAATATCATTCTTGTAGTTGATTTCTTTGTTGATACGAGTTCCTTTGTAATAAACTCGATATAACCCATTTAGATGGTCCTCTAAATAAGAAATAGAAGTTTCTAAGTAACCGTCTTTACCTAGTGTAATTAAATTTCCCGTTTTTTTTCCGTTTCTATAAACAGTAATTGTATGAGGGAATCCATTAGAATAATAGGTTGTCCTAGTTCCGTTCAAGATATTATTATTCAAATAATATTCTTCAACTAATAAACCTTCTTTGTTAATTACTTTGCAATACTGATAATCATTGTAATTGAGAACTATAGTATCTACATTATTTTTGTAATGTTGAGAAAATACAGTTATTGCAGGAAAAAATAATAAAGTAAAAAAAGCTATTTTTTTCATTCTTACAGTTTGAAAACTAAAGATGAAGACGTCCTTTTTTGTCCAATAGTTGGTCTACTGTTTCTTGATACATTTCATCAGGTACGCAACAATCTACAGGACAAACTGCAGCACATTGTGGTTCTTCATGAAAACCTTGACATTCTGTACATTTATCTGAAACAATGTAATACGTATCATCTGCACCAGGCGCATTTTTTGAAGATGCATCCATATCTGCCCCGCTCATTAATTTAAATGAACCTTTCACAGAAGTACCGTCAGCAATTGCCCACTCTACTCCACCTTCATAAATTGCATTGTTTGGACATTCAGGCTCACAAGCCCCACAATTAATACATTCGTCTGTAATTTTGATAGCCATAATATAAAATATTTTATTTTTTAAGTAAAGTTTAAAAGAAAGTTCGACTTTCGTGGCTCAAAAGTACAAAAAAAATCAATTGTAGTAATATGATAAATGACAGAATTCTTTTAATGCTGAAATTAAAAGATTATTTAACTCAAAATAATGAGGAATTTAAAGAAATTAAAACACTCAGTGAGCGCAATAATGCTTGGTTCACGCAGGAGTTTATTGATAAATCTATTGATAATATTTGTAACCAATATTTAGATGAAAATGAAATGATTGTTTTTGCTTCTTACATCAAAACTAAAGAAGAGTTAAATAATCAAAAAATTATCGGTATTACAATGGCCGGAAATATCCCATTAGTGGGTTTTCATGATTTTTTATGTGTTTTTTTAAGTGGGCATATTCAGTATATTAAATTGTCTTCAAAAGATGAAACATTAATGTTGCATATTATACAAAAATTACATGCTTGGGATGCTGAAACAATTGATACTATAAAAGTGTTACCTATGCTTAAAAATTGTGATGCATACATAGCAACAGGTAATAATCAAACAGCAAAAGTATTCGAACAATATTTTGCAAAATTTCCTCATATTATCAGACGAAATAGAACGTCTGTAGCCATTCTAACCGGCAATGAAACCAATGAAGAATTGCAATTATTAGCGCATGATATTTATTTGTATTTTGGCTTAGGATGTAGAAATGTTACTAAATTATATGTTCCTAAAGATTATTCTTTTGAGAATTTATTGCAACAATTTTCAAACTTTAATGAATTAAAAAATCACAACAAATATCGAAATAATATTGATTATAATTTGGCTTTGTATATATTAAATAATCAGTTTTATATGTCGAATGAAAGTTTGCTTCTAGTTGAAAATAAAAACTATTTTTCTGCTATTTCTGTGGTTAATTATGAATATTATGAAGACATTCAATTCGTAGAAAATGAGTTGACAAATAATGAAAATATACAAGCCATTATTGGTCATCAATATTTGCCTTTTGGATCGTCACAAAGCCCTACTCTGATGGATTTCGCGGATGGTGTTTCGACCATTGATTTTTTAAATTCATTGTAATGTTCTAATTGATTTCTGAGTGTTAAAATTGTTTTAAAATGACTTTTGGTAAGTTCTAGTTTTTTATTTTTGTGATTCAAAATTTTTTAAATCATGAAAAAGATAATTGGAACCATTTTAATTGCATTTTGTACCTCTATTTTAACTTTTGCATTTGCTAAAAAAATAGATAATAATGAAAATCAAACCCCTTTAGAAGTTACGAATAATCCTATACCCGAAGGAGAGACTGGGTATATAAATTTGGAAGATGCTGCCGAAAAATCGAGTAAAGCAGTTGTGCATATTAAAACAGAAACCAATGCTCGTCAAGTGCAATATCAAAGTCCGTTTGGAGGCTCTATTTTTGATCAGTTTTTTGGCCAACATTTTATGCAGCAAGGCCCACAAGAATCCAGTGGTAGTGGTGTGGTTGTTTCGGCTGATGGTTATATTGTAACGAACAATCATGTAATCGATGGTGCAGATCAAATTAAAGTAATTTTCAATAATAAAAAAACAGTATCAGCAAAATTAGTAGGGAAAGATGCCTCAACCGATTTAGCTGTTTTAAAGGTGGATGAAAGCAATTTATCGTTTATTCAGTATGGTAATTCAGACGATGTTCGATTGGGACAATGGGTGCTAGCAGTTGGTTATCCTTTAACTCTCGAAACAACCGTAACTGCAGGTATTGTGAGTGCTAAATACAGAAACATTGGCATCAATCAACAAAAAAGTGGTAATAATGCTATTGAAAGTTTTATACAAACGGATGCTGCTGTTAACCCGGGTAATAGTGGTGGTGCATTGGTAAATGCTCGTGGAGAATTAATCGGAATCAATGCTGCAATAGCCTCTCCTACTGGATCCTATGCTGGTTATTCTTTTGCTATTCCTTCTAATATTGTAAAAAAAGTAGTAAATGATATGATGAAATTTGGAAACGTGCAACGTGCTTATTTGGGCGTTGGTTATTTAGATTCAAAAAATGCTACACCAGAACAAATAAGTGCTTATCGTTTGGATAAAATTGAAGGGATATATATCAATCAAATTATGGAAAACAGCAGTGCCGAAGATGCCGGTTTAAAAGTAGGTGATGTAATTACCAAAATTGGAAACTACAATATTAAAAGTGGGCCTCAAATGTTAGAAAAAATTGCACAATATCGACCAGGTGAAAGCATTACCATAAATTATATTAGAAATGGAAATACAGCTACAACAACTGCAAAACTCAAAAATGTTTTAGGTAATACTCAAATTGTAAAAAATGAACCTTTATCTAAAGAAAAATTAGGGATTCAAATGAGGGATTTAACTGGCCAAGAAGCAGGACAATTAGGTATCAATGGAGGTGTTTATATTACAGGGATTCTTCAAAATGGTTTAATTGCCAAACAAACCCGGATGAAAAAAGGTTTTGTTATTACGCAAGTGAACGAGCAAGCCATTACATCAATAAAAGAAATGGAGAAAATATTGCAATCTGACGAAAAAGATTTTCAATTCGGAGGCCTATATCCTAATTACCAAGGACTTTATTATTATGAAATTAAAGCAGAGTAAAAATAACTTTTACTGAATTTATCGTCCTATTTAGTTAGGAGTTGTAAAATAAATACCCATATGGGTTTAAATCCTTCAAATGATTCACTGTTTGAAGGATTTTTCTGTTTAAATATGCTTCTCATTATGTTGATAACAATCTTAAAAAATCTTTCTAAAATAGTCTTCAATTATGTGCATTTCTAGGTGATAAAAAACTTGCAAAACCGACTAAAAAAAGTTATTTTTGTGAACCTTCAGAAATTCTTTTTTTGAAGAAGAAAATATTAAAATTAAAATCTAGAAATGTCAGAAGAAAACGAAGAAAAACAAATGCCCGCTTATGGTGCCGATAGTATTCAAGTACTTGAAGGATTAGAAGCTGTTCGAAAAAGACCTGCCATGTATATTGGCGATATTGGTGTAAAAGGTTTACATCATTTGGTGTATGAAGTAGTTGATAACTCCATTGATGAAGCCTTGGCTGGTCATTGTAAAAATATTACTGTAAAAATTTTAGAAGGAAACTCAATATCTGTTGAAGATGACGGTAGAGGAATTCCAACTGCCATGCATACCAAAGAAAAACGCTCGGCTTTAGAAGTTGTAATGACGGTTTTACATGCTGGTGGTAAATTCGATAAGGGTTCATACAAAGTATCTGGTGGTTTGCATGGTGTAGGTGTAAGTTGTGTGAACGCCTTAAGTAAATATTTACTAGTTACAGTAAACCGAGATGGCAAGCGTTTTCAACAAGAATATAGTTGCGGTGTACCAAAATATCCTGTTAAAGAAATTGGTGAGAGCAACACTACTGGTACAAAAGTAGTTTTTACTCCAGATGATAGCATTTTTACTGTTAGTGAATATAGTTTTGAAATTTTAGCAGCACGTTTACGTGAGTTGTCATTCTTAAACAGAGGGGTTCGCATTCATTTAATTGACGAAAGAGAAAAAGAAGAGAATGGCGAATTTCCAACTACAACATTCTACAGTGAGGGAGGAATCAGTGAGTTCTTATTGTTGTTGGATAAAAATGCAAAACGTGAAGGATTATTGCCTGAGCCTATTTTTGCTGAAGACCATGACAAAGATTCGAATGTTGCGGTTGAATTAGCAATGATGTACAATACATCATACAGTGAAAATATTTTTTCATATGTAAATAACATCAACACCATTGAAGGAGGAACCCATGTTGCTGGTTTTAGAAGAGCCATTACACGTGTATTTAAAGCGTATGGTGATAAAAACAAATTATTCGAAAAAGCAAAAGTTGATATTTTAGGGGATGATTTTAGAGAGGGATTAAGCGTAGTCGTTTCTGTAAAAGTTCCTGAACCTCAGTTTGAAGGACAAACAAAAACAAAATTAGGGAACAGTGAAGTTTCTGGAATTGTAGATGCTGCTGTATCCAGAGTATTAGAAGCCTATTTGGAGGAAAACCCTAAGGAAGCAAAAATTATCATTGAAAAAGTAATTATTGCAGCTCAAGCTCGACAAGCAGCTAAAAAAGCCCGTGAATTGGTACAACGTAAAAATGTATTAACGGGCAGTGGGTTGCCGGGTAAACTTGCTGATTGCAGTGATAATGATCCTACAAAATGTGAGCTATATTTAGTCGAAGGAGATTCGGCTGGTGGTACTGCCAAGCAAGGTAGAAATCGTCAATACCAAGCAATTTTACCATTACGAGGTAAAATTTTGAATGTTGAAAAAGCGATGCCACACAAGGTTTTTGAAAACGAAGAGATTCGAAATATGTTCACTGGTTTTGGTGTAACTATTGGAACGCCTGAAGATGCAAA
>CANHJA010000160.1 GCA_947460795.1 Bacteroidota bacterium
AATGGCGGACAACTAATAATAGACAGTGATGTTTTAAAAGAAAAAGAGGAAGAAGAATATCAGGTTAATGACCCTTTTGCCAATGAACCTTCTACAAGCCAATCTACTCAAATTGAATTTGAAGACTTCGATGTAAATCCAACTGAGCCAATTTATAAAACCCCCAATGACGAATTAATCATAGAAAACAGTGCGATTGAATTGAATGAAAAAATAGAAGAATCCCCTACTCAATCAACAGAAGATTTATCCTTTGAAGTAGTAAAAATTGAAGAAGAAAAAGACGACTTAAAAGACGACCATGTTTCAGTTGCAACCAATGAGCCTTATGACCCATCTTTGGAATTGAGAAATTACAAATTCCCTACATTGGATTTATTAGAACACAGAGCTATTGAAGAAATTTCGATCGATAAAAATGAATTGGAGCAAAATAAAAATCAAATTATCAATACGTTAAAAAGTTTTGGTATTGCGATTGCAAAAATTTCAGCAACGGTAGGACCTACTGTTACGTTATATGAAATCGTGCCTGCAGAAGGAGTTCGAATTTCTAAAATTAGAAATTTAGAAGACGATATCGCCTTGAGTTTATCTGCTTTAGGCATTCGGATAATTGCCCCTATTCCTGGTAAAGGAACCATTGGTATTGAGGTGCCTAATATTAACAAACAAATTGTTTCTATGCGCACATTAATCAATTCTGACAAATTTAGAAACAACGATTTTAGTTTGCCTATTGCTTTGGGTAAAAAAATTGACAATGAAAATTATATAGTGGATTTGGCAACTATGCCACACTTATTAATGGCAGGTGCAACCGGACAAGGTAAATCCGTGGGCATTAATACCATTTTAGTTTCTTTGTTATATAAAAAACATCCTTCTCAATTAAAGTTTGTAATGATTGATCCTAAAAAAGTGGAGTTGTCTGTTTACAAACATATCGAAAAACACTTTTTAGCGAAGCTCCCGAACGAAGAAGATGCAATTATTACCGATACCAAAAAAGCAATCAACACATTGAATTCATTGTGTATTGAAATGGACAATCGTTATGATTTATTAAAAGAAGCTGGCGTTAGAAATATTAAAGAATACAATGAGAAATTTATTAAACGCAGATTGAACCCGAATAAAGGACATCAATATTTACCTTTCATTGTGTTGGTGGTAGATGAATTTGCAGATTTAATTATGACCGCTGGTAAGGAAATAGAATTGCCTATTGCCCGATTAGCACAGTTGGCAAGGGCTATTGGAATTCATTTAATTATTGCCACACAAAGGCCTTCTGTGAATGTTATTACCGGTACAATAAAAGCAAACTTCCCTGGTCGCGTTGCCTTTAGAGTTTCAGCAAAAGTTGATAGTAGAACCATTTTAGATACCGGTGGAGCAGATCAATTAATAGGCCGAGGCGACATGTTGATTTTAAATGGCAATGATTTAGTTCGTATTCAATGTGCTTTTGTAGACACTCCTGAAGTAGAACGGATTGTAGATTTTATTAGCGAGCAACAAGGATATCCAACTGCATTTGACTTACCAGAATACGAAGGTGCTGATGGAGGTGATTTTAATGCAGGCGCATCTAAAAAAACGTTGAAAGAAGTAGACAATATGTTTGCGGAATGTGCCCGTATGGTTATTAGCACAAACAGTGGATCCACATCTATGTTGCAACGACGATTTAATTTAGGCTATAACAGAGCTGGAAGAATTATGGACCAAATGGAAGCTGCAGGAATTGTAGGCTCGAGCACAGGTGGGAAACCACGAGAATTATTGGTTCACAGTGAAATGGAGTTAGAAGAGATTTTGAAAGTAATCATTAAATAGATGCCTGATGTCAAGTGACTCTCAAACCGTTGTGTAAAAACTGACACCTAACATCAACTAAATAAAAATGAAGCATATTTGGATTTTATTGAAAAAAGATTTTTTGTTGGAATGGCGACAAAAATATTCGTTGTATGGACTCCTGCTTTATTTAGTGAGTGCGGTATTTACAATTAATATGCTACAAGAAAAACCGGAAGCAGAAACTTGGAGTTCATTATTTTGGATAATCCTTTTATTTGTATCTGTCAATGCCGTGGCTAAAAGTTTTTTGCAAGAAAGTAAGAACAGAAATATTTATTATTACACCATTCATAACCCAAGAGATATTATCATTTCAAAATTAATTTACAATGTGGTTTTGATGCTTGGAATGAGTTTAATCGCTCTTCTTATTTTTACATTATTGTTAGGCAATCCTGTGCTTAATTTAGGCAAGTTTTTATTGATGGTTATTACAGGAGGCATTAGCCTTTCGCTGTTATTTACGTTATTGTCTGCCATTGCGAGCAAAGCCGGTGGAAATTCGGCCCTAATCGCCATTTTAGGATTTCCCATTGTAGTTCCACAAATAATTGTGATTTCCGATTTATCGAAACCCTTATTTATATCGATGAGTGTAACTGGGTGGTGGAGTTTTTACTTTATACTGATTGGTTTAGATGTTTTGATTATTGCATTATCCATCATTTTATTTCCTTTTTTGTGGAAAGATTAGCTGCCAATTTTAGAGTGGATTATATAGAAAAATCCATTGAATATGATTTTAAAAAAATAAATTACAGATGCAATGCTTCAATCATTCGTTTCATTAGCTTTTAAATTATCATAAAAAAAGGATAGCGTTAATCACTATCCTTTTTTTTATTACTATCTAATTCGTTTTAATTGATCATCTCCACAGCTTTTTCTACCATGCTTTTTGAACCAATAAAAATTGGCACTCGTTGATGAAGTTCTTGTGGTTTTATATCCAAAATATTTTCATTTCCGGTAGTTCCCAAACCTCCTGCTTTTTCAACAATATAGGTCATAGGATTGCATTCATAAATTAATCTCAATTTCCCATTTTTATTTTTCAAATCGGCTGGATACATAAATATCCCACCTTTAATTAGTGTTCGATGTAAATCGGCAACCATACTTCCAATATATCGGTGTGAAAATTCTTCATCCATACAATAATTCAAATAGCTTTTTAATTTGTCATTTAGTTTGTTGGTATTGCCTTGATTGATAGAATAAATTTTGCCATTTTCTTTTACTTTCATACCAGGGTGTGACAAACAAAACTCCCCAATGCTAGGCTCTAATGTAAACCCATTAACCCCTAATTTAGTAGCATAAACCAACATTGTACTAGATCCGTAAATAACATATCCTGCTGCTTTCATTGCAGAACCTGGTTGTAAAAAGTCAGCTTCAACGCAAGGCGTACCCAAAGGACTTACTCGTTTATAAATACAAAATATCGTTCCGATGGAAGCATTCACATCAATATTAGACGAGCCATCCAATGGATCAAACATTACAACATATTTTGAATTCATTGAATACTCATCTTCAAAAGCAACAAAATCATCATTTTCTTCAGATGCAATACCGGCACATTCTGAACTGTTTCGAAGCACATTGATTAACATTTGGTCTGAGTATACATCCAACTTCATTTGCTCTTCCCCTTGTACATTAGTTGCACCATGAGTGCCTAAAACATCTCCTAAACCTGCTTTATTTACTTGTTTATTAATCATTTTACAAGCCAAGGAAATGTCTCTCAATAAAGTAGAAAGCTCTCCTGTAGCATTTGAAAATTGTCTTGTTTGATGAATAGTAAATTCATCTAATGTCATTAACTTTCTATTCGAATTCATAATGCGAAAATAGTTTTTAGTTTTTAGTTTTTTGTGCTCTGTTTCAAAATAGTTTTAAAGAATAACGTTTAGGCATAATTTTTCTCTTTATAAAGTATAAGAAAAAGACTTCGCAAAGAGTAATTCCTAATGCATTCTATCGCCTCGAATAGGCAAATTTTTCAACACATCAATTTCAATGGCAAGCCACTCTTTCCAACGATTTTGTACTTTTTCTTCAGGGCAATATTTTTTGGCTAAGTCTAAAAACATTCTGTAATGTCCCGCTTCTGATATCATGAATTTTCGATAAAATTCTTTTAAATATTCATCTTCCAGCCCTTCACTTAAAAGCCTAAAACGCTCACAACTTCTGGCTTCTATCAACGCAAAAGAAAGCAATCGATCTAACAATCGATCAATTGGATGCCCCCCATTTTTTACATGCAACATCAATGCGGCAACATATTCATCTTTTCGTTGAACACCCAATACCAAATTCCTTTTTTTAATTTCAGATAACACCATTCTAAAATGCCCCCATTCTTCGGTTACCAATGGCGCTAATTCATCTACCAATTCAGTGTATTCTGGATATTTTTGAACCAAAGAAATGGCATTGCTTGCTGCTTTTTGTTCGCAATATGCATGGTCACTTAAAATTTCTTCTAATGAAAATTTTGTCAAATCAACCCAACGAGGATCTGTTGGAAGCTTTAAGCCTAAAATCGTATTTTCTAAACTGCTCATATAATCTGCAATCTTACAATTTTTATATTCATTTTTAACAAATAACTTAAATAGTATATTCATTCGTAGAATATATTTTATATTGCGTAAAATCAAATAAATTGAACCCTTTAAAAAAATTATTTTTACTCCTACTTTTAGCTTTCACCTTTACCAATGGTGGGCAAGCTAAATTTAAGCCTGAAAAAATATTTACTAAAAATATTCTTTTTAAAGAAGGTTTGTCCCAATGTGTTATTACCGATATTATTCAAGACAAAAAAGGATTTGTATGGGCCGCTTCATATGATGGATTAAATCGTTTTGATGGTCAAAATATTAAAGTATTTAGACACAACCCAGATGATGAAAATACGATTTCCTCTTCTAGAATAGAAAAGCTAGATGCAGACGAACAAAATCACCTATACATGATAACCAACAAAGGGTTCAGGATTTTTGATTGTTCACTCGAAAAAACAATTCGTCCAAAAGGCTTATCCGCAATTAATGCTGCTTGGTTTTGTAACGAATCTAAAAATTTAATATGGCTCTACGATCTTCAAAAAGGTTTATTTTTAGTAGACAACAGTCGTTTCAATGTTATTAAGTCCTTCCCTAATTTAAGGAACAAATTAAGCGAATCAATAATTGATATCTACAAAGTAAAAAATCATATTTATATCATTTCAAATCTGGCCGAAATATTGGATTACAACATCCCTGAAAATTCATTTCAAATTTACAAAAAACCGAAAAATGATAACCAAATCTACACAAATTCAGGGCTTGATAAATTTGGCAATATTTTCATTACTTCGATCTATTCAGATTTAATTTTCTTTGATCCTGTCAACAAAAAATTTTCTAAATCAAATTTATACCAGCTAAATAATAAACTCATTGCGGTAAGCGAAATTATGTACAATCCTTTGGCCGATGCGCTTGTTTTAACAACCTATGGACAAGGGCTCTTTGTATTTGATTATGCGTCTAATAAAT